>CAMBFY010000047.1 GCA_945865415.1 Sphingobacterium thalpophilum | reverse complement strand
AAATTATTGTACCTCCCGGGTAACCAGGTAGGATTGATGGATGAATTATATTTATAACCAGCTTTTCGGACATCATTTTCGTCCACAGACATCATTCTTGGCATTCTAAAACCACTTATTTCTTGTGAAGAAATCTCTTGGAGCTTTTTTCGGGATAATGCAAGATGTTCCGGCTCAAAGGCTGAATGGAAATAGGCATGTGATGCCAGCTCATGTCCGCCTTCGTTTATTCGTTTAATCACATCTGGAGCATTTTGGGCGAAAACTACGGTACTGAAAAAAGTGGCTTTGACCTGATGGTGATCCAGGATATCTAAAATATGGTTTGTTCCCTCAGTTGAAATGAATATTTGATCATCAAATGATATGTCTTTTTCATATTCCAAAGGCATATCAAATTCCTCAATATCAAAACTTAGTAATATCAATTAGCTGATGTATTAAGGTTGGTTGATCGTATGATGTACTTAGGGCGTTCTTTAACTTGCATGAACATTTTTCCGACGTAAATTCCTATTACTCCTAATATTGTGAGCTGTAAACCACCAAAGAACACAATAGTCATAATGACTGAAGCCCAGCCAGACACCTCTTTTCCGCTATGAAATGCATACAGAACATATGGCAAGTACAATACAGAACATATTTTAAAAGCAAAGCCAAGGTAGATTGCACTATATAGAGGTCTTACTGAAAATGAGGTAACACCCTGAACTGCAAAACTGACCATCCTTTTAAGGCTATACTTACTTTTACCTAGTGTTCTCTGTTTCGGGGAATATTCTAGAGAAAATTGTTTGAATCCAATCCATTTGACAAGGCCTCTGAGAAAGGGCTCATTTTCATGGAAATTTTTCATAATTTTGAGTACTTTCTTATCAAGCAACCTAAAATCAGCCGAACCTGATTCTATTTCAAAATCAGAAAGTCTATTTATTGTATTATAAAACAGCTTTGAACTAAATCTTTTAATTATTGGAAGCTTTTTATCTTCTTTCCGTATGGTATACACCACTTCATAACCTGATTCCCATTTTGAAAGCATTTCCGGAATTGTTTCAGGTGGATGCTGTAAATCACAATCAAGACTGATCGCACAATCTCCGTTTGCATGATCAAGCCCAGCCTTCAAGGCATTTTGGTGACCAAAATTTCTCGAAAATTCAATATAAAATATATTTTTATTCTCAAGAGTGAGCTCTTGGATTTTATCCATTGAATTGTCTGTGCAGCCATCTGCTACCATGATAATTTCATACCTGTATGGGAGTGATTTGAACAGATTTTGAATTACAGAAACGATCTTAGGAATATTCTCAGATTCATTATATGCTGGAATTACGATAGAAATTAATTTATCAGGCATTGGTACTTTTTTTAAAATCTATTTCAGTATTAATAATCAATCAAAATCCAAAGTAAGGGAAATGCTGTTAGGAATGTGGTTTAATTGCACTTTATCATTTTTTTTTTCAGTAAAACCCTTTGGATCCTTTTTATTTTTTTTGATTTTATGCAATTAAAAAGCTAATCTCCAAAATTATAATTTTCCTTGAAATCAAAAGGTTTAATTGTAATTAAAAAGTTACTTTTAAAAATAGTCATAATTTTTTGTAAAATGTTGGCTAAGTGAATTCAAACAGAAAAGGAATACAGTCAGAAATTATCTAAGAAATGCTAAATGTAGCTGAATCAAAGAAATAATTGTTTATGGAACTTTCCTGAGGTAGTTTGTACACACCCTTTCCATCAAATTGTATTCTAAATTTTCCTGGTGGGTGATCGAGAATAAATGGTTTAAATGATAATTTCAGGTTTGATTAAGATTTGCTAAAACTAAAAGAATTTCGCACAAAATTTTAACTACAGATCACAATCGATACCATTAAGCATATGTGACAGAATAGGTTCACATTTTTCTTTACAACAGGAATAATAGTTTTCATGTTTCCATTGAACTGATTTTGGTGATTGTCCCCACCAAAATTCTGCTAGTGCCAATGGCTTCATTTGATTTAGATATGCAAATTGTAAAAGCTTTGGTCCTGCACATTCTCCAGCACCTGAAGGAGGATTTTTTTTGGATGCTAATTTGAAGATTTCAAGCAGACTCTTTAGTTCCCCTTTTGGATTCAGAAAACAATAATGATTAAAAAGTTCGTTTTGAAGGGTATTTGAATGAATTTTCCGTCTAATTTTCAGGGCAGTGATTTTACTTTTATAATCATAAGACATCGCTGCTTCTTCATTTAAAATTGCTTCATTTAAACGATTAAGCTCTGCCATGCCATGGTTGAGAAAACTATTTTCCTGAAGACTATCGAAAACCGGAGGAACAAATTTTGGATGATGATTCCCGCCGGCCAATTTGCCTGAAAATGCGGCAATATATCCAATTTGTTTTTTTGAATTCTGAACAACCAACACACCGAACATTTTGCCAATAATTTTACCCTTCTGTTTAGGCTTAAGTCCGAAGTTATGTTCCCAATCTTTTTGATTACTCAGGTGAAGTTGTAGCTGTTTTACAGCATCTATACAGAGCGGATGAGGTTTACTATCCTTCATTAAACTAAAACGTCCTGGTATCTCTGATGAACTGTTTAGCGGATTGAAATAAAGATCTTGGGAATCTGTTTGTGTTGACAATTTTTAGCTGGATGGATTAAAGATCTTTTAAAGCAAAATATTAAACCTTGATTAACACGATAGATCTGTTATTTCATGTTTTGGAATTCTGGGTAATTTATTTCTTGTTATTGAGTTCATTTACTTTGGCAGTCAATTGCTCAAAAGAAAGGCGATCACTATTGTTTTTCCCAACATAGCGATAAACCTCTTTACCGTTTGGATCAAAAAGTATGGTTGCCGGATAATGAACAATCTGATTATGGAATTTATATCCGTTGGGAATACTTAATTGCTTTGCAAGCTGTGCGTCTGGATCCCGATAGATTGGAAATTTTTTCAGATCTTCAGGAAGTAGTTTACCAGACCAGGATCTGATTTCCAGTTCGGTGTCAGGTTTGATAAATACCTGAGTCACATTTTTAAGATTAGTTGCTTTACTGAAATAGTCTTGGGTATGACGAATACAATATGGGCATTCTGTTTTAAGCAAAAAATGCAAGGCTACGAATTTCCCTTTTTTTTTGCTTAACACAAATTTACGCTCATCTGTTGCTGAGTTGAGTCGGATATCTACCGACTCCTGCGCATAGATATTCACCGCGCAGAATATCAATAATAGGAGAATACTGAACCTGGTTTTCATTAGGATTTAAAATAAATAGAAATCTTTAAACGCAAATTTGATTAATTTCCGCCTAAGATTATTGGTGCGCTTTTACCATTTCCCATAATTATTACTTTGGCATTTGGTGAAAGTGCAATTTCCTTTTGGGCTTTAATCGTTTCATATTGAAGCTGTTTATCACTTAAACCAGTTGATAAAATCTTTTGGTAATCTGCTATTCCCTGAGCTTCAACACGCTTACGCTCAGCTTCTTGTCTTTCTTTTTGAAGGACAAAAGTCATTTTTTGAGCGTCCTGCTCAGCATTTATTTTTGATTCAATGGTTGTTTTTACTGATGCCGGTAAAGTTATATTTCTAACTAACAGCTGCTCTAATTCAAGTCCGCGTTTGGTAAAACTTTTATTGATTGTATTAAATATTTTATTTTGGAATTCATCGCGTTTGCTTGAATAAAGTGCTACGGCATCGTAAGAAACGGCATTATCTCTGATCGCTGTGCGAGCAATTGGCCGAACAATTTTATCGAGATAATCTGTTCCAATCGTACGTAGAATTTCAGGAGTAGAGGATGGTTTAACTTTAAAAAGTACAGAGAGGTCGATGACCACTTCAAGGCCATCCGCTGAAAGAACCCTGATAGCATCATCACCGGCTTTTGAACCTTCATCATTAACCCCTGACATGGTATAATTTTGAGTTTTTACGTCAAATGTGGTCACCTCCATCACGGGGTTAATAATATTCAAACCACTATACAAAACATCATTATTAACTTTTCCAAAGAGTGTTTGAACGCCAACTTCACCAGATTCTACCACCTTAAACATCGAAAAAGATGCACCAATTATTACCAAGATAATTGCACCAATTCGTGTAATTGTACTGAATCTTGAAGCAGGACCATCCTGAGAGGCCATAAAAAAACTAGCGAGGATGGCAAAAATTCCAATGATAATTAAAAACATGATTTCTATTTTTTGTTCTAATTTAAGCTAAATGTTCAGCTAATTGAGATAATTATAGTGTTAGAGTTGATGAGTCCTTGAAAATTACTCAGTAAAGACAAAAAAAATAATTAATAGTCAGAATTAATCAGGTGAACTTGTGCTGTTATAAAGAATTTTGTACTCCTTAAAAATCTTTCGTCTTCTAAATGCCAGATAACAAAGGCCAGCTATCCAGTTTACTCCTACAAAACTTATTGTCCACATGATTTTTTCAATTGAACTAATTCTATCTGAAGGGTAAATTTCTCTGAGTGCAAAAATGATCCACAAAAGTGAAAATACAATATAAAGTGACAATACAATATTTCTGCCTGGCAAATCGCCATATTTCACAATGTATTGCGCAAAAAGAAATATCAGACTTAGGAGAAATACTGGCTTAAACTGAGTTGGTTGATTCACAAAAATATTTTTTTAAACTATCAAATCTATTTTGAAATTAATTGTTCACACTTACTAATATAACAATTTTAAAAAAACTTATAGTGAATTGAAGGCAGAATAGAATATGTAACTGTTTAATATAAAATACAGTAAAGCCGGCAATGAAAGCCAGAACCCATCTTTAATCGTCAGTCTGACACCAAAGCCACACAACATTAAGACGGATAATCCCACAGAGGAAAGTAAAAGAATGGGATGAATTGCAAGGCCTACAATTAAGCCAATTCCACCTAGGATTTGTAGTATGCTCGTTAACAAGGTGAATTTCTCTAATCCATAGCGTTTGAATTCATTTTTCATATGACTTGAAGTATAAAAGCTTAAGCCGTAAAACAGAAAGGAAATTGCACAGAACCAGATTAGTACTAAATTTATGTAACTCATATATTGATGATCTCTGCATAGACACCAGCAATAAATAGGGAAATGATGAGCAGGATTAATGAAGGAATATGTTTAGCAAGCGGATTTTTAACTTTAAAATGTGCAAGCTGGGCACAAATCATTAAAAAAGCCATAGCTAATGAGGAATAAAGAACCGGATTAGGGTACCAGATACCAGCAATCAGTAATGTTGCGAGTGCTATTTTGGACGCACCAACAAGGTTTCTGGTCAGATCCGAAAGACCATATTGCTTAAATTCAAGAACAATATTATCGAATCTGAAAATCCAGACATAGGCGACAGATAATGCAAGCACCAACTGAGCAATAATTACTAAATTTTCCATGGTGTTTTAAGTTTTGGGTTGCTTGGATGTAAATGAATAATTGATTTCCAGTGGTCAAAAATTTTAAGGCAGCAAGTAAAACTAAAACTATTTTATCTAAATCAACTGAGCGCTCCTGTTATTTATCTCTATTAAAAGGAAAGAGTCACATTTGAAGTCACAGAATAGTTTTCATTTAAATTATTATTAAACTCCCTCTCAGCTGCACTGTAAACCTTGCCTTCAATCCTAAATTGTAGCTTTTTACTTATCCGATAATCGAAATTACCTGAAATTCCTGAAATTCTCAAGCCATTGAGGTTATTTGTTGGGATGATGATCCGGTTTTTATCGTTATAGTATTCTCCCCTCATGGCCAGTTTGATTTTTTCAGAGACTGAATATCTCATAATCAATACAGGTGAATACCAAATCCCATAGTCAATGCTATTGTATTTGTCTGAACCAATATCAAAACCTGCAATCATGCCCAGTTTTTTACTCATGGCAAATTGCACATATAAATTATGAAAAGTTCGAAGAGCATTGAGATTGCTTTGAATATCTGTACCCGTGAAATTGCTATAATTCAGCAATAATTTTTCAGAAGGTTTATAGGTAACCTGAATTCCAAAGGAAGGTTTTTGGATAAAATTTAGTCTTTTAATCCTTTGCCATCCATTTAAAACTAAAAATGCTAGATTGAGATTTCCTTTTTTAGTCGAATAACCGAGTTTAATTCCTGTTTCATAATAGGGAGAATTTTCAGCCAGAATACTCCTTGTTAAGTTCCAGCAGTCGGCACTGATTGCACTTTCAAAACCAATATGTGAAGGCAGAACACCTGCATCCAACCAAAGGTTTTGTACTTTTGCCAATTTGATTCCTACGTTAGCTTCAAATAAATGCCGGGCCCAGACAGGTTCTGAACTAAGATTGTATCTTGAATAATTCCCGGTCATCAAGCCCAGATTAGCCCTTAGATTTGTGTTCGAATAATTCGTTTTTAAAATAATGAGGTTTGCGTTGATCTCATTGTGCCTTTTGTGATTGTATATAAAATCTGGTTTTTCATTATTTGCAGGTTTTGCAAAATCATAGCTGTAATATAATTCAGCATAAGCATTAAAAGTCAGATTTTTTAGCGAGTCATTCTGGGCAAACAACCATATTGATTGAAGTAATAAAACGATCAGTAATATTCCTTTCAATGGACTTGCTTTCATTTTTTCTTGAAATTAACTGAGTTTTTGTAAATCCATTATGGGTAAATTTCTAATTTATTTATGTTTTAAAACAATTGAAATTTTAGATAATCCTAAATGCTTTTAATCTTCCGACTGGTTGCAAAACAATTTAAAACTAATTTTTCATTTGATTAAAGCCCAATTTTTGAAATCACGGGTTAATAACTGATAACTTACCGTAAGCCAGATTAACACACATGGCAAGGCCTTTAATGAATAGGGTTTTATAAATTCATTTCGAATAAATTTGGGGAATAAATCAGAAGGTGAAAAACTGGTTAAGGCCATGGCGAAAATGAAAAGTCCAATTTGCCAGATTTTAAAGGGCCTTTTTTGAACAATAAACCAGATAGCCACACCTGTAAAAGCAATAATGTAAGTTGGAGATTCGGAACTTGTACTAAATATAACAGTAAATATTAAAGTGCTTGCCAAGATTAACAATCTAAATGCTGGTTCTTTGAACTGGTTGACACGAAAATAAGGAAGGGCAAATAAAATAATGCCGGCTCCCAAAAATGGCCAGTTTGGAATATGAGGATTTCCAGATATTCTTCGCACCATCCCCATCAGACAAATATCCTGGTCGGTAATTTGTGTACTATTCATTCGATTTTTTTCTGTTATGGCCTCAAACCAATCTTTATAAGTTTGAATGATAAAAGCAGGAGATGAAAATAACATCGGAATCGAAAATGCAAGTGCGCCCCAAAATACCAGACCTGAAATAAGCGTTAATTTATTTTTTGAGAAAAAAAAGAAAGCTAGTCCGACAATTCCATAAAGCTTAATGAAAGTACCTAAGACAATCATTAACGCTGCCCAAAAATCTTTTTTCTGGTCTATAAATGAATACGTCAGCAGAATGATTGCCGTCATGGATGGATTAAACTGAGAGCTAAGAATTGATGTCAGATTTTCGTGTGCTGCAATGAGTAAAATTGCCAGGGTTATGCCAGATGATAATGGTAATTTCCTGATTGCGAACAAGAGTATGAATGAGTTGAAAAATGTCCATAGGGTATGGCCCAGCCAGTTTGGGAGTACGGCAAAGGGGGCAATCAGAACACTGAAAATTGGTCCGTATAAATTGTAATGCTGAAAATTTTCTGGTTGGGGTAAGAATAAATTCTTCTGATTGATCAGACTGAAAAAAGTATACTTGAAAATAAGGAAGTTGTTGTAGCTGCCACCCTTTAAGATTTTAATTAAGGCAAAAGCGCTGATCAAAAACCATAAGGAGAAAACATAGATTTTCTTTTTGAATATAGTTTCAGTAAAAAACATGTTTACATTCTTCAGCATCATCGTTTCTTTTTAGATAGCGATAGAAAAATAGATACACCAAAAGGCAAATTAAAAAGTTTAATTAAACTCAATTCCAAATTAAATATCTGGTAAAGGATACGGCTGATTAAACTATTGGTATGATGAAGCGTAGCGTCTGAACCTGCTCCTTTCCTGATTAGCTTTTCAGGTATCATTTTACTCAATAATCTAAAAAGGGCGATTGGAATGAATAAAAGTGTGTTGTAAAAAGTGCTTCTGACTGGATGTAAACCCGCCTTTTTACCTAAATTTTTAAGGTTTTTAAGCGTATATCTTCTGTAATGTTGGTTGACTTCATCATGGTGACTCCACAAAAACATGTAAGCAGGAACTGTAAGCACCATCAAGCCTTCATTTTTACAAACCCTTTTCATTTCCCGAATGCCCAATAAGTCATCCTCTACGTGCTCAATGACATCAAAAGCACAAATAAGATCAAACTCTTCATCTTTGAATGGAAGTTCAAGGATAGAGCCGTTTATAATGGTCATATTAAATTGTTGCTCGGCATAATCGCAACAGTCTTGATCATACTCCAGCGAAATAACGCTCCCGAATTTTGAAAGTAACTCACTGGTTTTACCTGTTGCTGCACCAATATTTAGAATCTTTAACTGTTTATTTTCAGCACTTTCAATACAGTTTTCAATCAGTTTGATTATGATTTTACCTCTCACTTTGAACCACCAGTGTTCTCGTTCTAATTGAGCATATTCTTTGTAATAATTAATATTCATAATGGTTTTATTCCTGGCGGATAGTTATAAATTTAACCTGTTCATACAGAATTTGGGTTAAGATCTGATTTTATTCAAAAAATAATTGGCTTAAATACAACCTGAATATATAACTATGGCATTAAATTAAAAACTTTAACTTGTTATTCGCTTTTTGAAGTAATAATAAAGCGGGACACCGCTAAGAACAAGCATTATTCCTGTCAAAGATTGCTGAGGCTGAACCCATATTGTATTGATTGTTAGAGCTATAGAAAATAACAGTAGTACAATTGGAACGAATGGGAATCCTATTACCCTTACCTGAATTAAGCCTTTTCTTTTCAATCGAAGTACTGCGAAAGCAAGAAATCCATAAAACACGAAATTCAGAAATATGACCATATTGGTCAGTGTATCGAAAGATCCCGAGATTAACATAAAACACCCCAGAATCATCATATAAATTAAAGAAACATGAGGTGTTCTGGACCTGGGGTGAACTTTCTTTATATGGCTAAAAAGGTATCCTTGCTGCGCCATACGATAGAATTTACGGGGAGAAGAAACAATATTACTATTCAATGCACCGAAAACACAGATGATCAGCAGTACAATCAGCAATATTTTTCCGAAAGCTCCGAGCAAAGTCTCTGCTACTACAAATGCACCAATTTGATTTACATCTATGGCTCTGATTTGTTCAATACTGAGCACTTCCATATAAGTATAGTTAAGAAGTGTATAAACCAATGCTACAAGAGATAAACCAATTGTTAGGGCAAGTGGGAGGTTACGCCTTGGATTAATGATCTCACCTGAAATATTTGTCGCTGTTTCCCATCCATTATATGCCCAAAATGCACTAAGCATTGCTGCAAAAAATGCGCTGTAAAATAGCAGTCCTACGGGTAACTTTACGGCATTAATTATGGACTTGGTACTTTCTGTCTCCTGACCAGAATAAGCAAATCCAACAATGATCAGAATTGAAATTCCCAAAATTTTAGCGCTGGTAATAATTGAATTAAAAACACCACTTTCGCGGGATCCCAAAGAATTTACACCGGTAAGTAGGATAATTGCAAAAATTCCAATAAGTTTTACACCAGAATTTGCGAACGGGAAAATGAACCCTCCAATTGAAAAATCTTTCCAGGTATCAAGTGGTTTTGGCAGGGGTATAAAAGAATTGATAATTTCACCAAACAAAAAGGCGAGGGCTGCAATTGCTGCCGGACTGATAATTATAAAATCAGCCCAGCCTGATATAAATGCAAAAAAATTACCGAATGATATGCGGAAATATTCGTAAAGTCCTCCTGATTCTTCAGTCAGTGAAGCCAAAGCACTCACCGTAAATGCAGCAAATAAACTGATCACACCAGCCAGAATCCAGGCCATCAGGATTGCAGTCTCACTTAATCCGGTTTGAGCCATTGGAACTATTTTTTTAAATACTCCACTCCCAATAACTATCCCTACCACCATCAGGGTACTTGCAAAAAGCCCTAAGGTTCTGTTCAGTGATGCTTCGGTTTTTTCCTTATTCATTCATTCTGCTGTATGGATGTTTGAAGATAAATTAAAGATATTGTACCCATTCTGTATTCCCGGATATTGATGTATTTTAAGCAATTTAAATAATATGTTGGGTAAAACAATAAGTAAGGAACAGAAAATACCCGGATCTGAGGCAATTCATTATTGTTTAATTAAACGATAACTAAATGTAAAGTAGCAGACTGATTCTCTTTATCATAACCTCTGTGCCGTCTATTTTTTTTATAGTTAGTTCAGAGTTTTTGTAATGGTACATCCAGAGAAGAAAATCACAATCATCTTTAAAATCAGCAGGAACTTTGCCGTTCAAAGACAGGATTACATCACCAATTTGTAAGGGACTTGCCATAGAATTACGTGCGGTGATTAAATTGGAGATAATAAATTTTCCTACTTTCATACTCACTTTGGCTTAAGGTACAGTAATTAAAAAGGCACATCATCATTAAAAAATTGTAATATTATCTGCTTATTATTGTGGATTTCAGTATTTTTTTTGTTTTTTTGTTAAAATTTTTCAATACTACTTATACTATTAAAAATGAATAGTTTAAACTATCAGACCAATAAAAAATCATCAATCCAGACGGGTTGTTTGAGAGGTCTTGGTTGTAGTAATTTCAGGTCTGAGAAGTTAGTGTTGCGTTTCCGACGACCCTTTATGCCGCGGACTTGAATCTTGGCATTATCCCCTAGGTAACCGGAGCATTCCTTCCGGAATTCAATCAGATTATTCACAAAAGGAAAGAAAAACGTTTCTTTTTTCCGATTCAAAACCGGATTTTTTCTTTAAGTCAATGAAAGAAAGCGAATTTGTTGTCATCCCGGCAACAGAAAAACATCTTAAATACGCAACGCAGATCTGCGACGAGATGGCAGAATCTGCCAAGGCCAGAGGTACAGGTATAGCCAGACGCACTCCAGAGTATATTACCTCAAAAATGCTTGAAGGAAAAGCTGTTATTGCGCTCCACCAAAATGGTACCTGGGCTGGCTTCTGCTATATTGAAACTTGGAGCCATGGAACTTTTGTGGCTAATTCCGGACTTATAGTGAATCCCACTTACCGAAATCGGGGGCTTGCAAGGTTGATTAAACGTGCAGTCTTTGAACACTCCCGACAAAAATATCCAAAGGCTAAGATTTTTGGTTTGACTACAGGACTGGCAGTGATGAAGATCAACTCTGAGCTTGGTTATGAACCAGTAACTTATTCTGAGCTAACTCAGGATGAGGATTTCTGGAAAGGCTGCCAGAGTTGTGTGAACTATGATATCCTGAAAAGCAAGGAGCGTAAAAACTGTATGTGCACGGCTATGCTGTGGGACCCTGAAGAAAAGACCAAAGAGATCGAGCGCAAAATGAAAGAACAAGAAGATCGTTTAAAAATGGAGGCCGAGGAGCGCTTGACCAAGGTCGCCCGGAAGCAAAATCTTTTCAAGCGTCTTGAAGAAAAATTACGCAATTCAATGAAAATGATTGCTGCAATAGGTACATTATTCGTTAAACTTATACAAAATTAAACGATGAAGAAGAAGGTGGTTTTGGCTTTTAGTGGAGGTTTAGATACTTCCTTTTGCTGTATTTACTTGTCAAGAGACCGTGATCTGGAAGTGCATTCTGTGATTGTGAACACCGGTGGTTTTTCTGAAGAAGAGTTGCAGCAGATTGAAAAGCGTGCATACGCACTGGGAGTTACTTCTCATGCTGTAGTTGACGAAACACTGAATTATTATGAAAGTTGCATCAAGTATCTTGTTTATGGGAATGTTCTGAAGAATGCAACTTACCCACTTTCGGTTAGTGCCGAGCGTGTGAGCCAGGCAACAGCTATTGCCAATTATGTGAAATCAATTGGTGCTAACTATGTTGCTCACGGAAGTACCGGAGCAGGTAATGACCAGGTACGATTTGACATGATATTCAATATCATGATCCCCGGGGTTGAAATTATTACCCCAATCCGTGACCTGAAGTTAAGTCGTGAGGCAGAAATTGAATATTTAAATAAACATGGTGTTGAATATACCGCAGAAAAAGCGAGGTACTCTATCAATAAAGGCATCTGGGGCACTTCGGTTGGAGGTAAAGAAACTCTGACTTCAAATGAAACCTTACCTGAAGATGCATGGCCTACACAAGTAACACAGACCGAGCCTCGTAAACTGGAACTTGAATTTGAACAAGGTGAATTAGTAGGAATTAATGGAGAAAGCTTATCACCGGTTAAAGCTATACAGAAACTACACGAAATTGCACAGCCATATGGTATTGGAAGGGATATTCATGTTGGGGATACCATTATTGGGATCAAAGGTCGTGTAGGTTTTGAAGCAGCAGCTCCTATGATCATCATTAAGGCACACCATACACTTGAAAAGCATACTTTGACCAAATGGCAGCTGAGCTGGAAAGACCAGTTATCAAGTTTCTACGGCAACTGGCTCCATGAAGGGCAATTCCACGATCCAATCATGCGTAATATTGAAGCATTTTTAAGGGATACTCAGAAAACCGTTAGCGGAAAGGTATTTTTGAAGCTTCATCCTTACCGTTTTGAGATTATTGGTATTCAATCGGATAATGATTTGATGTCTAATAAATTCGGAAGTTATGGTGAGATGAATAACTCATGGTCGGGAGAAGATGTTAAAGGCTTCTCAAAAATATTTGGTAACCAGACTATGATCTGGCATCGGGTACACGATAAAAAATAAATAACAATGGGAACTATCAGAATAGGAATTGCAGGCGGAGCAGGATATACTGGTGGAGAATTACTCAGGATTCTGATCAACCATCCTCAGGCAGAAATTTGTTGGGTACACAGCAACAGCAACGCTGGCAAGCCGATTTCTGATGTGCATTCTGATCTTTTTGGCGATAGCGTTCTGAAATTTACAGATTCCATTTCTCAGGATATTGATGTCCTTTTCCTTTGCGTAGGTCATGGTGATGCGAAAAAATTCCTTGATTCACATGAAATTGCTTCCGGTATAAAGATCATTGATCTTTCCCAAGATTTCAGGTTAAATGGCAATACTAAACATGGAGGCAGATCTTTTGTTTATGGCTTGCCGGAATTGAACCGGGAAGAAATCAAACTTGCTCAAAATATTGCAAATCCGGGTTGTTTTGCCTCCTGTATACAAATCGGATTATTGCCACTTGCTGCTGCAGGTTTATTGAATTCAGAAATACATATCAACGCAACTACAGGTTCCACCGGAGCAGGGCAAAGCTTAAGTCCGACTTCCCATTTCAGCTGGAGAAACAATAACCTGTCGGTTTACAAAGCTTTCGAACATCAGCACCTGAAGGAGATTGGTCAAAGTTTAACTGAGTTGCAGTACAACTTTGATCAAGCACTGCATTTCATCCCTCAAAGGGGTGATTTTACACGTGGGATTTTAGCATCAATGTATACTCAAACTGATTTAAGTCTAAACGAAGCATACGATCTGTATGAAAGCTATTTTGAAGATCATGCATTCACTCATATCAGTAAACATAACATTGACCTGAAGCAGGTAGTGAATACCAATAAGGCCCTGATCCATTTAGAGAAACATGAAAACAAATTGTTCATTATCAGCATTATAGATAATCTGCTAAAAGGTGCAAGCGGACATGCAGTTCAGAATATGAATTTGATGTTCGGTATTGGGGAAACAATGGGCTTGAGGTTGAAGGCTAGCGCCTTTTGAGTTATAAGTTGTAGGTTGTAAGTTTTTGAAAAACCCCTGCTAAATGTAAAGTTTGAAGATATAATGAAAATTAAAATAAAGTATCCTAGGTATTTGAGAATACAGTTTCGACGATGATTTTAATACATACCGTTGACTAAATAAATAAAAGGGGCTTAATCAGAGTTTTTAAGTTTATAAATGCAAAACTATAAAGACTTGAAATTGTGGGTTAAATCACATGAGATTACTCTTAAAATTTACAGTATTCCTAGATGCTTTCCGAAGGAGGAAATTTATTCTTTGACAAGTCAGATTAGAAGGTGTTCTTCTTCAATGCCAGCAAATATAGCAGAAGGTTGCGGTAAGAATTCTAATACTGATTTTGGAAGATTTTTGAATATTGCTTTGGGATCAGCTAATGAAACTGAATACTTCCTTCTATTAGCAAAAGATCTCGGTTATTTAACAATTGATGATCATCGGCTTTTAGAAAGATCTATAAACGAGGTCAAAGCAATGCTAATATCATTAATACAAAAGGTTAGGTCGTAGGGTGGAAGAACTTATAACCTACAACTTATAACTTACAACTC
>CAMBFY010000046.1 GCA_945865415.1 Sphingobacterium thalpophilum | reverse complement strand
GGCTTTGCCTTGCGTTTATACTCATTCCAGGTTAGCAAATGGGCAAACTCATGCACTGTAGTAATCAGAAAAGCATAGGGATTGAGGTTATAATTAACTGAAATCCGGTGACCGGCATTTTTAAAGGGGTGGCGATAATCTCCATGCTTGGTACTGCGGTTTCGTGAAACTTTAAACTCACATTCAAAATAATCTATCCAGCGCGCAATAACAGGAGCCGCACCTGGTGGAAGGTAATTATTAAGGACTGCTATCTTATCCAATTTTATTTCAGAAGCTGGTATACTAACAGACTTGCAAGATAAGCCAAAGTCGTCATGTATACAATTTGGATTAATGGCCATCTCCAGCCCTTAGTTTCGCGGTAAACTACAGCGATCGTACTGATACATTGCATAGAGAAAGCATAGAACATCATCAATGAAAATGCGGTGGCGATAGTAAATACAGGAAGTCCGGTTTCAGGATTTTGGGCAGAGGCCATTTTTTCACGAACAGATTCCTGGTGAGCATCGTCGGCTTCCACGCTATAAATGGTTGCCATTGTGCCTACAAATACTTCCCTGGCAGCAAACGAGGTAATCAAAGCGATGCCAATTTTCCAGTCGAAACCAAGTGGTTTAATCAATGGCTCAATGGATTTACCCAGCATTCCTGCATAAGAATTTTCCAGTTTTTCTGAAGCAATCAAACGATTGATTTCTACAGGTTCAAGCTGCTTTCTTCGCGAAACATCATTGTATTTTTCTTCTATTTTATCGAAACCATCTGCTGGTCCATAAGAGGAAAGAACCCATAAAACAATAGAAACTGCAATAATTACCTTTCCGGCTTCAAAAACGAAGGACTTGACACTACGATACATAGTCAGAAGCACATTATTCCATCGCGGCATTCGGTAAACCGGAAGCTCCATGATGAAGTATCCACGTTCCCGTGCCTGAATCATAAACTTCATAACCCAGGCTACTAAAATTGCACTAACTATGCTCAAAAGATACAATGACATCAATGCGAGACCCTGCATATTAATAAAGCCCCAAACCTTATCATTTGGTACTACCAGCGAAATTAATAACGTGTATACCGGAAGTCGGGCAGAGCAGGCAATTAAGGGTGTGACCATAATTGTAATCATCCTGTCCTTCCAGCTTTCAATATTCCGGGCGCTCATGATCGACGGAACTGCGCAGGCAAATCCTCCGATCAAAGGGACAATAGATTTACCACTCAAGCCCACTTTGCTCATGATCTTATCCATCATGAAAGTAACTCTTGACATGTACCCGGTATCCTCCAAAACGGAAATACAGGCAAATAAAATAGCAATCTGTGGAATAAAAATTACAACCCCGCTTAATCCGGCCATAACACCATTAATCAACAGATCGGTAAATACCCCGGGTGGCAAGATTTGTAAACCAAATTCAGTCAGCCATCGAAACAAATCTTCAATAAGAGACATCGGATACTCAGACCAGGAAAATATAGCCTGAAATATCATGAAAAGAATTGCGAAAAAAATAACAAAGCCAAATATCTGGTGAGTAAGTATCTTATCGATACGGTTACTCATGTTTTCCTTTTTTGGATCAGAATGAATTTTCACCGTGTCAAAAAGCACATCGTTGATAAAATTATAACGTGCAATAGTCTCGGTGGCTTGTGCCTTTTGGGTATGAAAATCGAACTGCTTATTGAGTACTGAGACTCTTTGCTTTTCCGCTTCAGAAAGAAAAGCCAGGTGTTCATATTGATGGGCAATCTGTAATGCAGTATATGACTTCTCAATTTTAAGCTCATCCTGAATTGCTTTTATCAATTTAGGGGCAATGCTCTCAACTTCAATGGAAGGAAGTTGAAGAGGTAGAGAACTATTGTTAACTATTGCCTCCCTGAGACGATCGATTCCTTCCTGCTTTCGTGCTGAAACAGGAATCACCTGAACTCCTAATTTTAGTGCAAGTTCATCTACAGAAATTTCTATTCCGGCGCGATCTGCCAGATCCATCATATTCAGTGCAATGATGATGGGGATACTCAAATCTGCGATCTGAGAAAAAAGAAGTAAGTTTCTTTTGAGGTTAGAGGCATCCGCAACAAAAATTATCAGTTCCGGAAAGTCTGCAGATGATTTATCGCTAAATGCATCCAACACGATTCTTTCATCCCTGCTCTTGGGATAAAAACTATAAGTGCCGGGAAGATCTGTAATTTGAACAGTACCTTGATCAGGTAATTTAAAAAAGCCTATTTTCTTCTCAACAGTAACGCCGGGGAAATTTCCGATTTTTTGATTTAAACCGGTTAGAACATTAAAAAGTGTAGATTTTCCGGAGTTGGGGTTGCCAACTAATGCAATTTTTAAATCGCGGCTCACCTGGAGATTATTGCATGATAATGGTTGAAGCTTCCTTTTTTCTCAACGTTAACTGATAACCCGAAACTCTGATTGCCATAGGGTCGCCCAGTGGGGCTAAACGTTCAACAACGATAGATTCACCCGGCAAACAGCCCATTTCCATCAACTTTACAGACATTTCAATATCTGTAAATTCTTTGATTATTCCTGATTGCCCCGGTATTAATTGTGAAAGCTTCATATCCCTGTTTAATATTGAATCAAAACTAATGCTTATTTGAATTAATTCCAAATAAGAAAATTGATTTTACAAAAAAAGTAGAAATCAAGGTTGAAGAGGAATTCCGGCAGGAGCAGGAGCACGGTAAAATTTTGGACATCTACAATCCTTCTTTAGTATACTGCATGAACTCAGGCTCAGGAAAACAAGCAGGAAGGTGATTTTAAACCAGTTTTTCATTGAAGCGTACTCTATGCAAAAATATATAGCTAAAAATTCCCATTCCAACTCCAGTCATGTCCGCGAATAAATCCCACCATTCAGCAGAACGGTAAGTAAAAACCTTAAGCTGGAGAATTTCTATTCCTGCACCTAAAAACAATGTAATACCCAAAATTTTCATTATAGTCAATGGACGATAGGAATAACTGGACTGCTGTCTGATTTTCCCATAAAATAAAAATACAGTGAAAACAAAGAAAAAGCCCGTATGGGCTAATTTATCAAAACCTTCAAAAAAGCTAAATCCAGGCTTATCAGCACCTAATGGGGGCATCTCGCAAAGTATAACTACAAAAATTGCCCAAAGAATTGAAAGATATTGATATTGTAGGGATTTCAACATTAAACCCCAATCTGTGTTTTATAATCACCTGCAGTTAATAGTTCTTCAACCTGAGCGGTTTCTGTAAGCTCAATTTTAACCATCCAGCCCTCGCCATATGGATCACTATTGACAAGCTCAGGCTTGGCATCTAAGTTCTTATTGATTTCAAGAATTTTACCTGTTAAGGGCATGAACAGATCCGAAACTGTTTTTACGGCTTCAACAGTTCCAAATACTTCTTCACGAGCTATTTCTTTTCCAAGTGTATTAACATCAACATAAACTATATCACCAAGTTCATGTTGTGCAAATTCAGTAATACCAACATAAGCATGATTACCTTCTACCCGTACCCATTCGTGATCTTTGGTGTATTTTAATTCTGCAGGAAAATTCATTGTTTTAATTTTTAGTTTTTTCAAAAATACTCTAAGAATTGCAGACTTGCAATTCTAATTTGAAGCTATTTGTTTTGTTGGATTATATGCTTTTGACCATGGGATTTCTCTTCGCGTTTAAGCTATTTTTTGAGAAAACAATTGAAGTCGCTCATCGAAATGACGGTACCAGTGCAAACGAGCTAGGATACCCAAATCCTAATTACAGGTTAAACCTTAAATTAACCCCAAAATTGCTAAATGAAGTATTAAAGGTCTGGGATGTATACGGTTTGGTTATATTTCCATCATAGAATAACCGCATGGTAAACCGCTGATTCAACACATAATCAACTGCTGGCCTGACCGTAATATTTTGTGCCCCGGATGAAACCTCTGCATCTTCAACATCTGCACGGTAAATAACGAGCTTACGGTCTGTTAACGCAAAGTCCATTTTAAAATTCATGTCATTATCCAGTTTCAAGGATTTGAACAAGCCGAATGGGAAACGAAACTTGGTGGTACGGTATCCCATCCCAAATACTGCTCCGTCTTCTTTTTGTTGAGCCAACTGACTGTTCGATAAACTTAAACTCAATGCTCTTGATTTTCTGTACTCCACATTAAGCGTCATATTGTTCTTCAACCTTACATCAACACCAAACAATGGCAGGAATTGCTCAAAAAGGGTAATTTGCGAAAACTGATAAAAAGGAAGGAAATTTCCGGTGGCATCCTTGACATTAACTGCTCCATTGGATTCCTGGTATCGGATCAGAGAATTAAATCCATTTACACTATAGATAGAACGATAACCATGATTAATATCTACAGAAGTAAATATTTCATTGAAGAAAGAATATTTGGTCAAGCCATTATAAGTTAATCTCCAATTGGGAATTGGCACTTTTGGAAAGCGGTTTAGTGAAATACTATTTGCATCTTTCCCTGTATAAGCTGCCATGAACGAGGCAATCAAAACATCCTGAGAGCCTTTACCATAACCATCGGCAAATCCTCCGGCAGAACCGGCAGAATTTGGGTTTTGTGCGCCCAATCTTTGAGAAATTATGGCTCTGTTCTCTTGAAATTGCTGGAATAGTCTGGATGAATTATTTAATTTATTTTCCTTGGCAAATGCAGTTTTCATTGAGAAAAAAGACATGTTAAAATCTCCCGTTGTAATCGGACTCAAGTTCTCAAAGCCATTGCTCGACGGAAGGAATTTAAAATTTGAGGAATAATTAAAACTTTGACTTTTAGTTGCTGTCAATTCAATACGAAGGTCGCGAATCGGTTCAATCAAACCCCTGAAACTCATATCTTCCTTAACAGTATTTATATACAATTGATTCAGTAATGAATCTCTGGTAACCCATCCATTTTCCAATGATCTTAAGCGTATATCCCTTTGTCCGCCTAAAAGAAAATCATACCCTGGGGCATTTAAGCTTAAATCCTGCCCTAAAAAACTTGTATTGGGAAGATAGCCGGGAAGAAAAGTACCCTCTGTTTTAGTGTATGCTCCACTAACATTTTTAAAACTGGTAATCAGATTGATCAGTAAACCTGCTGCCTTACTTTTTTCTGCCTGGCTCATACTTCGGACAAACCCGAATTTATTATACAAAGCAACCATATTTAAGGTAGGATTGAGCTGAACTGTCCTTGAATTTTGAATAGTATTTCCAACATCGATGTTTGGATCATTCATGGTTAACAATGGTTCCGTTTGCCAGTTAAAACCAGATCCATAACGTGCTGCCATTGTAATCCAGTCTAAGCCAGGAATCTTATTAATTGGAAGATTATAGGTCAGATTCATGGTATGTCCGTAATCAGTTGTACGGCCCATATTCATCAGGTTCTGCCAGACTGTATCGCGCTTAAGTCCATTTATTCTGCCTTCAGGCTCATCAATAATAGAATAATTGGTAGCATTAAAATCTATCTGCATAGAACGTGTAAGATTCCAGCTTATGCCATAAAGACGTGACATTTGAAAGTTCTTATTAAAATTGGTATTGATTGGAAGAAAATTATTGGGATCATTATCCCGAAGTGTATTTTCTGAATATAATCTGTCAACGTCTATTCTGAAATTCAGAATTGATGGTAACAGACTGAAATTAAAATCTCTGATCAGGGAAAGATTCTTTGATTTGATT
Organism: Sphingobacterium thalpophilum; assembly: GCA_945865415.1. Taxonomy (GTDB): domain Bacteria; phylum Bacteroidota; class Bacteroidia; order Sphingobacteriales; family Sphingobacteriaceae; genus Daejeonella; species Daejeonella thalpophilum_A. The sequence goes on along the minus strand of CAMBFY010000046.1, from coordinate 9,356 downwards.
AGCTTTTCAAACGGTGCAATACTTTTAGCCTGCTTGGAATAATTATATTGTAAACCTGCCCGATAAGTTTTCTGTATTGTGTTTTCATTAATAAAGTCACGGTGATTAAATTCATTGAATGAATAACTGGCGCTTATATTTTCAATATCCCAGAGATGTGTTTTACTTTCAGGATTGGTTTTAATTTTACGCACATCAGTAAAATTAATACTCTTTCGGGCGGTAAAATCTTCTGTTATAAACTTCAATGAATCCCGAACTACTTTTGTAGAATTTTCGAGTGTGGTTTTAAATTCTGTATCTTGAATTCTTGGGTCATATTGCGGAGATGCAACCTGTTTTGAGAAATTAACATACATCGGAACTTTTAGTCCGCTGCGTTCAGGTAAGAATTTGCCGAGCTCCACATTTCCTGAAACATCAAAAAGCATATCATCCTCCCGGTTTCTTTCACTAACCTTCCGATCTATGGAACCAAAACCAAAGGTACTTTTGCTACCCGAAATGGTGACATCTGCAAAATCTGCTAATTTTGCATTCATACGGGCGGTTGCTGCCCAGCCACCCCGTTCATCAAAATCAGTAAGCCGCATCTCATTAAACCAAATCTGAGCTGATTTATCGAGCCCATCGTCAAGCCCTGGACTTGCTAGGGGTCGTAATGGATTGCGAACCCCAAGCATATAGACCCGAACTTTACTCAGATCGGGCTGTCCTTTGACAGTAATGATATTCTGTCCATCCTGATAAGTAAATGGTCGATTAATGGGCCAGGGCTGACCGTTAAAAAGGGCCTTATTTCTTGCTGCTTTTGCCTCCAAAAATAGTCTCAATTCCACATCTATTTTATTCTGATCGGGCCAGATCAGACTTGGCGCACTGGTTCCCGGACTAGTAACTTTTAAGGGTATTTCATAATCGTAATAATTATCCTGGTTATCAGTACCTACACGCAGGAAAGCCTTTAGGTCATTATCCCGTAACTGATCTCCCTCCGCATGAATAAACATTTCCAATCGCCTGTAGGAACGGAAATCATTCATGGTAGTTCTGAAAGCAGCACGGCCATATCCATCCCGAAGATTCCTGACACTTAATGCCAATGATTGTTCATTTTGCCGAGATTCACCTCTAAAATTTGTAAAATCTATCTCCCTGGTAATCCCCGGAGGTAGTACATAAGGAATAGGAGTACGCTTTCCATTTTCCTCAATATTTACTGCACTTACATCAATGATTGAATTATCCAGAGCGGGATTAATTAATGAAGGATCAGCAAGAACCTTTGATGGATTATTTTCGGCATTGTACCTTCTCCACTCTCCTCTAACCAATTGCAACCTGGCCAGACGCATAATCGTAGTATCTGCAAAATCAGTCATAAACATCCTGATAAAACGAATCGATTTGAAATCCTCAATATTCCCAACTTTTTGTAAATATTCTGCAATTGGAATTTTGAACTGAATCCACCTGACAGTTTGCTGTGTTCCATTAGCAAGTCTTACTGTTGCGGGTACAATGTCAGAAACATAATTATTTCCGACGGTCAACAAATCCTGAGGCCGAATAGAAACCTTGTACTGAAAATACTCATCTGCTTGTGTCGAATTATTATCCCTGTTAATATCTTCCCCATCGGGAAATGGTGTTGCTGCTGTGTTTTCAATTCCTGTTAGATCAAGCGACTGCTGGGGGGTTTTTGAGTTTCCTTCTGTATTATTAAATTTCTCATACCTTTTCAGGATTCCAGCGTTCGCCTGATCCAGATTCGATCCCCTGTAGTATTGAAAATCATCAGATGCCGGATCTCTTTCAATATCAATTGCAGCCTGTGGATTTACACTTGCTTTCACCTGATTCAAAAAGGAGCTGAACTGTAATCTTTCATCTTCACTAGTCAAGCCATCCAAACCTACATCCTGAAACTGCCTGGCTGTTGGGTTATTGTCAAATGCCTGAATGACCGGCTGAAGTTTTGGCACCTTACCCCAAATTGTATTTTCTGTTTTTGCAGTGTTTCCATCAAACGGCAGACCATTCTCCATACTTTTTCTTCCATCTTTCAGGATATCTTCAGAAATATTGCCCAGATTAAAATAAAGATCACCTCCCCGACTTGTCGTATTATAAATGAATGGGTCTAACATCCACATTTCAATGAATTCAATGTTTAGTGCCTCAAAATCATTAGTTTCCAATTTCCTGAAAATTCCTCCCCACCTACTTCGCGGGTTAGTTAAGTTACCCGTTGAAGTCAGTCCGGAAGTAGTGAAATTATAAGGCCCCCTGATTGTCGGATAAAATGCAAGATCTAAGGTGGTTAAAATCATTGCCTGACCGGTATTAGAATCCCTGAAAGGAAATACTTCCCTCTCAAAAACCTGACGGACATAGTGATTCGATAATTGATCCTTATCCCTTCTGATATTATCTGGTGTAAGGGAGTTCCCGGTCATGTAAAATATTGGATCAATAGTATAGAAAGCAAGTCTGGCCCGATTAAAACCATAGGCCAGATCATTATTGAGTCTTGATTCGGGAAAAAGTTGAGGTGTTCCTGCGATTTGCCATGCGATGGCACTTTTTATATCTATCATTGACCTGCTGGCCTCAAAATCGTCCAGATAACTCGCTCCATTTCTACTTCCGGCAAAATTTAGCGCTCTAGGATGGCCTGGCACGAGACTGGCATATTCCCCGTTAAACGTAATGCTCGATGGTTCTTTGGTATTGATAAAAGGAATTTTATCTACCATGCGTGTGAGCCATCTGGATGGGGAATTATAGCTTGCATCTATACCCCAAATCGTATTGGAAATTGCTTCTTCCCCAATATTTACTTTTTGGGTCAATGGCTTTTCAGTAAGGTTCATGAAAGTTCCTCCAAGGTTCAGTTTATCGTTGACACGATAGTCAAAACGTGAACCCGTCAAGGATTTTTGCTGTAAGCCAAAAAGTTCGTTGTTCTCAAGTTTGATTCTGATTTGCTGTCCTGAACTAAGAAGAGCCGAATTTAAAATCCTGACTACCCCTATATTATAATCAACCGTAAAATCAACTCCTTCCTGTAATGGCATTGAACCTGCAACTACCTGTACCGAACCAGGAGGAACATTAATAGCGTTAAGCTGAAATTCTGAACCTCCCTGCGACTGATAAGTACCCTTAATCTGGTACCTGTTCACTCTTGCGAAGAGTTGCTGGGCGAGAACCTTTGTAGAGTCGTAAAGTGCCTGAAAAACATATTTATCGATCAGATTACGCTCTGATACCGGATCAAAACGCCTGGCCAGATCTGAGCCAAAGGGCTCCACAAGAGGAAAGGTAATCCTGCCATTTTGAGGATCAATAGTTATGCCCTCAAGAAAATCGAAATAACCATCCGGCTTACGGTCGTTCTGCTGGTTAAGATTATCCAAATTTGTTAACTGCGTCCAAAGTTTATTCGTAGTTCGCTGCCCTTCGGTAATCTGCGGCTTTTCAATACCTGTTTCCTCATCAATCCTGAAAATATTTAGTTTAAAATCATTACGACTAACTTGATAAGCCCCAAGTGTATAAATATTCTTCATCATCAGGTCCCAGATAGGCAGACTGGTTTTCAGTGTTTCATTTTTTAATAATTTGACATATAGTACCTCCGGAGTGGCATTATTCACCGGATTATCTGTGGAGAATTCACCTACCTGATATTCTACACCATTTATAGTAAACCGATAAGATACAGCAAGTACTTCATCAGCGTTGAGGGGTTGATTTAAGGATATGTACCCGAGACGTGGATTCAAAATAAATTCTTTGTCAGTGAGGTTCCTTGCAAAAGTCAGTTTTGCAAAGTTATCAGTACCTCCACCAGCTGCCTGAAAAAAAGAATTAGCATCATTAGAATTGGTTTGCCTTACCCCCGGTGGAAGAACCTGTAAAAGATTATTTGATTGTTGACCAAAACCCGGTCCTGCAAAACCTGAAGGAATGGCAGAATAGCCCTGCCCCCCCTGAACCTGAAAAGTATTATAAACCTTATTTTCACCCAAATCCAGCAAGCCTAATACATCTCTTGAATTGACGGTGCTGTTGGCACGATTTGTTACCCAAACTTCTATTTTTGTAATGTTAACATCTGAGCTATTCAGAGGTATATTTGCAAGAGCCTTATTATAATTATTCCTGAAATACTGGGCCAAGAAAAAATGCTTATTAGTTTCATAATTATCAGCTGAAATGCTGAATTCATTTTGCTGGGAACCATTGGTTATTGTTATCTCCTTTTGTTGAGATTGTTGTTGCGAAAAAACGCTCGTTACATTCAATTTGCCGAATTGCAATTGAGTTTTTAAGCCAAATAACGCCTGACTCCCACTGATGAGTGAGGAGCTTAAAGGCAAATTGACATTACCGGCCTCAATCTTTTTAATTATTTCATCATCCTTGCCAGTATAATCAAGCTTAACCTGATTCTCGAAATTAAACTGGGCTTCGGTATTATAATTGGTGCTGATCTTCAATTTTTCACCGATCTGTCCCACGACATTCATTTGGATACGCTGGTCGAAATCAAAATTACCCTGCCTACGTTGCCTTTCGTTAAATAAAGGATTCTCATTTCGGCTTAAACGACCTGAAAAAGTTAGATCTGCTGAACCCTGAGGTCGGATTTCTATTGTATTTCCACCAAAGATCCTTTCAAAAGATTTACTGTTTACCATCACAGGTGGGATAAACCCTGGTTCGCGGGCTTCGGAAAGGGGTAAATCGGCCAGCTCACGCCAGTAGTTCCGCTTTATCAGTTCATTTTCATATCGCTGATACTCTTCTATACTTAAATACTGTGGCGTACGGTAAAGTCTCTCCCCAATTTTTTCCCGTATGATATAACGCTTCGAGATTGGATCAAATTCAACACTTCTCTGAATATTTGAGGGATTAGGAAGATTGATTCCTTTTGAGGGTTTGTATTGGATGTTTTTATAATCCTGAAATGGATAAATAAGTTTAACCGTATCTTTTGGAACAAATGTATTTTGGGCAATTACCTGCCCTGCTAACAGAAGAAGGAGTGCACAAAGAAAACTCTTCAGATAAAAAGAAACATCACTTCTCAATTTAAAGGATATTGATATCAATTATAAGCTTTTTAGGGCAATTTTTATTAAAGCCTCAACAGATAAATTTTCTACTGAAGCTTTAATTGCACTATCAAGCACTTTTTCTGCAATATTTTTGTTAAAACCTAACATGACTAATGCAGATAACGCTTCATCTTTTGCTGTATTATGAACCGGCATGGAGATTAATGAATCAGGTCCTTCCTTTTTGAGCTTGTCCTGTAATTCAAGTATCATTCTTTGTGCAGATTTCGGGCCAATACCTTTGATTCTTTGAATCAATGGCACATCACCTTTTACTATGGCTGTTTGTATCTCAGATGGTGTAATTGATGATAAAATCATTCTGCCGGTATTAGGGCCTATTCCTGAAACAGAAATCAGGTGTAAGAATAAGCGCCGTTCACCTTCTTCAAAAAACCCATACAAGGTATGCGCATCTTCCTTGACATGAAGCCAGGTATAAAGCTTACAATTTTCCTTTTCTTCAAGTTCCGCATACGTATTCAACGAAATATTGATGTGATATCCTATACCTCCGGCATCAATAACTACATATGTTGGACACTTGAATACCAATTTACCGTTTATATATGCGTACATTTTACCGTTAATTTAAATCAATATATTAGAACCTATTGCTTTATTAAGGCCCGTTTAAATAAACCCTTTACCTTGGGATTCTCAATCGCAGAACCTTCTTCCTCTTTGGTCTGAACATCAACAACAGCAATAGTCACCATATTCACAATCTCACGTACCGAACTACCAAGTTGTAAAATATGAACCGGTTTATTCAGTCCGAGCAAGATTGGTCCTACAGCCTCAGCATCACCAATTTCCTGCAACAACTTATACGCAATATTCCCCGATTCAAGATTTGGGAATACTAATACATTTGCAGGAGCCCCAACCAAAGTGCTGAATGGATAATTATCTCTGAGAAGCTCGGCATTCATTGCGAAATTGGCCTGCATATCGCCGTCAACAATTATATCTTTATGCTTTTCATGAAGTATTCTTACAGCCTGACGTACTTTTTCAGGAACAGTTCCATCATTTGACCCGAAATTTGAGTATGATAAGATAGCCACCCTGGGTTGAATGTTAAACTTTCTGACTGAATTATCCAGCAAGACAGTAATATCAACCAGTTCATCGACTGTAGGATTTTCATTGACTGTGGTATCCCCAAAAAACACAGGACCCTTTTTGGTTAGCATCATGTACATCCCTGCAACACGATTAACACCCTCTTCAATACCAATTACCTGAAGTGCAGGCTTTATTGTTGAAGGATAATCTTTGGTGAGTCCTGAGATTAAAGCATCAGCCTTTCCAAACTGAACCATAGCTGCACCATAGTAATTACGATCTTTCATTAGCTTTCTCGCTTCAAAAAGAGTAATTCCACGACGCTGACGTTTTTTATAAAGATAATCAGCAAAGTTGCTTCTTTTTTCAAGTTCCTCAAGCGGATCGATAATGTTTACACCATCCAGCTCAAGTTCATTTTCGAGCATAATTGTATTGATCACCGCTTTATTTCCCAACAAGATTGGGATTGCAATGCCTTCATCCCGAACAATTTGAGCAGCTTTTAGTATCTTGTAATTGTCTGCTTCTGCAAAAACAATACGCTTAGGAGCACTTTTAGCTTTATTCGTAATGTTGCGCATTATTTTATCATCCAGACCAAGACGGGCCTTCAATTCCTCATGATAAGCCTCCCAGTCTTTTATTCCTTTGCGTGCCACACCCGAATCCATAGCTGCTTTAGCAACTGCAGGGGATACTGATGTAATTAAGCGAAAGTCTATGGGTTTTGGAATGATATAATCTTTCCCAAACTTTATATTCTTTAAGTTATAGGCAAGGTTTACTGATTCAGGAACTGTTTTCTTTGCCAACTCAGCGATTGCAATAACTGCTGCCTTTTTCATCTCTTCATTTATTCCGGTAGCTCTGACATCAAGTGCTCCTCTGAAGATATACGGAAAACCAAGCACGTTATTCACCTGATTTGGATAATCTGATCTTCCGGTAGCCATAATTATATCCTTCCGGGTTTTAATTGCAAGGTCATATGCTATCTCCGGGTCAGGATTGGCCATTGCAAAAACAATAGGATTTTTAGCCATTGTTTTCAACATTTCGGCAGTTAATACATCCGGAGATGAGAGTCCAATAAATACATCCGAATTCTTAACTGCATCCTCAAGTGTATCAATCTTAAGCCCGGTTGCAAACTCAGCCTTTGTACCTTCAAGATTTGCACGGTCGCTCCTTATTACACCAGAGCGATCAAGCATCACAATATTTTCTTTTCGCGCGCCAAGGCTAACATACAATCGTGTACAGGAAATTGCTGCAGCACCTGCGCCATTCACCACAATCTTAACTTTATCCAACTTTTTCTTTTGCAATTCACAGGCATTGATCAATGCCGCAGCAGAAATTATCGCGGTTCCATGCTGATCATCGTGCATCACAGGTATTGACATCACTTCTTTAAGACGGCGCTCTATTTCAAAGCACTCAGGCGCTTTAATATCCTCGAGATTAATCCCTCCAAAAGTTGGTTCAAGAGCCTTGACAATAGTCACAAATTCGTCAATGTTCTGTGTATCCAGTTCAAGGTCAAATACGTCTATATCAGCAAATATTTTAAAAAGTAGTCCTTTGCCCTCCATTACAGGTTTTCCGGCTTCAGGGCCAATATCTCCGAGACCAAGAACAGCCGATCCATTGCTAATAACAGCAACGAGGTTTCCCTTTGCAGTGTATTTATAGACGTCTTCTTTATTTTCAGCAATTCGAAGGCATGGCTCTGCTACCCCGGGGGAATAGGCCAATGATAAATCACGCTGAGAATTAGTTGGTTTAGTTGGTACAACCTGTATTTTTCCCGGACGACCTTGGGAATGATAATCCAATGCGTCTTGTTTACGGTTAGTTTTACTCATTAAGTTTAGGAATTGGTCAGTTGGCCAAAATTACAATTCTTTTCGTTACGGCAGTAAAAAACAAAAACAAGCCATTTGGAGATCTGCAGCCTAAGGTCTATCTATTTTTAATCGCATTCCGACTTTAATTGTAGACTTCTTGAGTCCGTTAAGCGCTTTGATATTGCTAACACTTGAGCCTTTTTTATCAGCAATCTCAGAAAGAGTATCACCTGGCTTTACTGTGTAATATAGGTATAGACCCGTATTTTTCTTCGATTCAGTTTTTTCAATTGCAGTTAAGTTTGCTGAAGCGATAAGTGGAACAGGCTTTGTCAGATTAGTTGATTCATTAAAAAGTTCATAGAGAGATGTGTAAGTATGGTTCTTCACCAGGGGAAGCACCAATGGAATCGGTGTTAATTCTGACCCATTAACGATTTCCTTTTTAAGGGCGGGATTCAGGAGCAGAAGTTCCTTTATGTCAATATTTGCTGCAGCTGCAATACTACTCATTGAAATCCTTTTATTAACCGGAACCACATCTGTTAATGTGCTGAAAGCTGCCGGTTTAACAGAAATTTCATGATCCTTAAAAAATTTCATTGAATAAACGGTGGCTATAAAGGCCGGGACATAATTTTGAGTTTGAACCGGCAAAAATGGCCTGACCTTCCAAAAATCAGCTACTCCCCCTGATTTGGCAATTGCTCTGGTTACAGCACCTGTACCACAGTTAAACGCTGCAATTGCAAGAAGCCAGTCGCCAATTTTTGCATGCGCATCAAAAAGATATTTTGCAGCAGCGTAACTTGCTTTTACAGGATCTTTACGCTCATCTGTATAGTTATCCATGATTAAGCCATATCCTCTTGCGGTTTGGTACATAAATTGCCAAGGGCCAACTGCACCTGACCGAGAAACTGCCTGAGGGTTTAAGGCTGATTCGACTACAGTGAGGAATTTAAGCTCTTCAGGAATACCAACCTCCTTCAATGCTTTTTCAAAAATTGGAAAATAGTATTCAGATAAGCCAAGCATCTTCCCGATCTGTTCTTTTCTTCCGGTATAAATATCAATGTACTTCTGTACATATTCATTGTAACTTAATGAAACGTCCTTTTGAATGGACTCCAGTCTGTTTTTATAAACAAGATTCTGATAGCTTAGAATTGGATTTCGTACAATACCAGGTGTAAAAAGGCTGTCTTTAAGACTAATACTCTTACCCGATGATTTCAAAAGAACCGAATCCTGGCTTAGACTTGTTGAGGCACTGACCCCAGGAATGAAGGATACCAGT
>CAMBFY010000045.1 GCA_945865415.1 Sphingobacterium thalpophilum | reverse complement strand
GGTTTTTCTGGGAGGAGCAGTTACCTATTCTAATTCATTGAAAATAAGCATACTTGGAGTTTCGGAAAAGACATTAAATAATTTTGGAGCTGTCAGTGAAGAAACTGTGAAAGAAATGTCAGAAGGTGCTAAATCTGCTTTTCATTCAGATTACTCTATTGCAGTAAGTGGCGTTGCAGGTCCTGATGGTGGAACAATAGAAAAGCCTGTTGGAACTGTTTGGATTGCTGTAACCGGTAAAACAAAGACTATCACAAAAACTTATAATTTTGGAAATAAAAGAACTCAAAATATTGAAAGGTCGGGGACTACAGCTCTCACATTGCTTTATAAGTTAATGAAAGAGGAACAGTTTTCTTGAAAAAGATTAATTTTACACTGAAATAACCAATTCTCCAAAATACTCAAATATGGCTTTATATGAATTAGTACTTCCAAAAATGGGGGAGAGTGTTGCCGAGGCTACCATCATAAAATGGGTGAAAAAGTCTGGCGACAAGATAGATATTGATGAATCCGTATTGGAAATTGCCACTGATAAGGTTGATTCAGAAGTACCATCTCCGGTTTCCGGAAAACTATTAAATATTTTTTTTAATGAAAATGATGTAGTTCAGGTAGGCGCAGTAATTGCCACTATAGAAATAGAGTCTGAATTAGATACGGATGAAGATATCGAATCTGAACAGTCTTCAAATGTAGAATTACCAGTTCAACTCGAAGAATATGTTCAAAATGATGGTATTCCCCATCTATATAATTCTGACTCTATAGAACCTGTGCCATCCATTGATTTTAGTAATGCAGCACGCTTTTATTCTCCGTTGGTTAAAAGTATGGCAGCAGAGGAGGGAATCAGTATGGATGAATTAGACCGAATAAAAGGAACAGGTTCTGAAGGCAGAGTTACTAAAAAGGATATTTTAGATTTTATAAATTCTGGTAAAACTGTCCAAACACAAACAGAAGATAAGGAAGTGCCGATTTATGTTCCTACGCATGAACCTGTTCAAGAGCGAAAAGCCTCGCCTGTTTCTGTTTCAGGAGGAGATGAAATAATAGAAATGGACCGTATGCGTAAACTCATTGCAGATCATATGGTAATGAGTAAACAAACGTCTGCCCATGTTACTTCATTTGTAGAAGCCGATGTAACTAATCTTGTTCAATGGCGTGATCGCATAAAAAGTTCATTTGAAAAACGTGAAGGAGAGAAGATTACCTTTACACCTATTTTCATTGAAGCTGTTGCCAAAGTTATAAAAGACCTCCCTATGATTAATATCTCAGTCAATGGGACACAGATCATTAAAAAGCGTGATATCAATATTGGAATGGCTGCTGCTTTACCAAGTGGTAATTTGATAGTTCCTGTTATAAAAAATGCAGATCAGCTTAATCTTTTCGGACTTACAAAGGCTGTAAATGATCTGGCCAGCCGCTCTCGACTGTCAAAGCTAAAGCCCGATGAAACCCAGGGTGGAACATTTACACTTACCAATCTGGGAACATTTGGGAACATTATGGGTACACCAATTATTAATCAGCCACAGGTTGCAGTATTGGCAGTAGGTGCCATTAAAAAGAAACCAGCTGTGATGGAAACGGAGTATGGTGATGTAATCGCAATCAGACATATGATGTTTCTCTCTCTTTCTTATGATCATCGTGTTGTTGATGGGTCATTGGGAGGTTCTTTTGTACGCAGGGTTGCTGATTATCTTGAATCCTGGGATATAAATCGTGAATTATAAGTGCTTGTATTAGATCAAATTAATTCTTAAAATTTACCTTTTCATATGAAAAAGAAAATAATTTATATACTGACACTTGTTTTTTTAATGAATGGAACTTCTGCATTTTCACAACAAAATTTTCCTTTTCAGGCACAGATCGAAGCATTTTTAAGGCAGGATAGCCTGGAATTCCCTCCAAAAAATGCAATTCTGCTTGTTGGAAGTTCCTCCTTTACAAACTGGAAAGATGTTCAGGATTATTTTCCAGAACACAAAATTATAAATCGCGGATTTGGTGGATCCAGCCTGCCTGATTTAATTCGTTATGCTTCGAGTATCATATATCCTTACAAACCTGCGCAAATACTGATTTATTGTGGTGAAAATGATTTTCCTGCCGATCCAATGACAAACGCTGACACGATTTTTAATCGTTTCAAACAACTCCATAGCATGATCAGATCAGCTCTTCCCAAAACCGAGATCATCTATATTTCGATGAAACCCAGTTTGGCAAGGCTTAAGTATCTTCCAGAAATGCGCAAAGCAAATGAAATGATAAGAAATTTTCAAAAGAAACAATTAAAATCAGAATATATAGACGTTTATTCCAAAATGATACTGGCTGATGGTAATCCAATGCAGGAAATCTTTCTCAAAGATCAACTTCATATGAATAAGAACGGATATCTGATCTGGCAAAAAGTGATCAAACCATATCTTAAGAAATAAAAAAGATGCCCATTAATGAAGGATCTTTTTTCGATAAGCGTGATGGCTCAGGCCTTTTCAAATTTAATTCACTTTAATTCTTCAAATTTTTCAGTTAGTGCACCGGCCTGTGCAATAAAAGCCCCGTCATTAAGTATTTCTTGTTTCTTAGCAATTAATTCACTGATTTTAACACCCCCCAAAACATATTTAAGTGCAGAACTTTTGTGTTGTTCAGCGATAAACTCAAAGTGAATATCATGAATCAGGCTTTCATGATTATAACGGATATAAAGTGGTATGACATGGTCATTTTGAAGTTTTAATCTCTTATCGTGATGGTATTTCTTATACTCATACCGATAATCATATCTTAAGGCCGCGACATCTGATAAAACTGCAGATCCGGTTGGATGACCACCGGCGCCTTTTCCGTAAAATAATTGCTGATCTGCAAATGCAGCCTTGACAGATACTGCATTGTACTCATTCTCAACATTATAAAGAAAATCACTTTTGGGAATAAGCTTTGGAATAACATATAAGGCAATTTCCTTGTCATCCAGCTTCTTTGCAGTAGGTACAAGTTTGATCTTTAACTGATGCTCCTGAGCAAAATGAAGGTCTGAGGTTGAAAAATTTTGAATCCCAATATTTAATATTTCTTCTGGTTTAACAAATATTCCATACGCATGGGCTGCAGCAATTACAAGCTTATATTTTGGATCATAACCTCCAACATCAAGAATTGGATCTTTTTCAGCAAAGCCTAAATCCTGAGCTTGTTCTAGAGCATGTGAATATTCTAAACCTTCATTTGCAATCTTAGAAAGAATAAAATTGGAAGAACCATTAAAAATACCACTTATAGAATGAAGCAATTCATTATCGTAATACTCCTCAAGATTCCTAATGATTGGAATACTTCCGCAAACGGCACCTTCATATAATAATGATGTATTGTATTTCTCCTGCAGATTCACCAACTCATCTAAATGCTCTGCAATCATTTTCTTATTCGCAGAAACAACATTTTTTTCATTTTTTAAGGCTCTGGTAACGATTTCATAAGCTGCATCAGCATCATTAATTAATTCTATTACCGTATTAATGCTGGGATCATTTAGAATATCATCCGGATTGGTCGTGAATAAATGCTCAGGCAGAATGCGGTCTTTTTCCGGATTTTTTATTGCAATCTTTTTAATCTCAATATTGAGATCCTTAGTACTTATAATATCGTGTAAACCCTGGCCAACAACGCCAAAGCCAAATAATCCTATGGTCAATCTTTTACTCATTTGATATTATGCTATTTTATGTAGTGCTACTATACTATTATCTGAATCTGCCGCTTTGAAAAAATTTCCTATTTCCTTTGTCAATATTTTAGTTTCTACTAAAAAACCATCGTGACCGTAAAATGAATCTAATTCAGTAAAACGGGCGTTTGGAATATTTTTTGCTAAAAAATGTTGTTCTTCTATAGGGAACAGAACATCGTTTTTAATTCCAATAACTAATGTCTTAGCCTGTATTAATTTTAATGCATCTTCAATGGAATTTCTTTTACGACCGACATGATGACTGTCCATTGCTTTGGTCAAGTACCAGTAACTGTAGGCATTAAAACGGTTCACCAGCTTTTCACCCTGATAGTTTTGATAAGAAGAAGCCTTAAAATCATTGATTTTATCTGGATTTACTTCCATCTGGGTTTTGGCATAAGTTCCATATGTACGATAAGATAATAAAGCGAAGCTTCGTGCTACTTTAAGCCCCATTTTACCACCATCCGGAGATTGGGCATAAAATGTACGATCGGTAGTAATTGCGAGCCTCTGACTTTCATTAAAGGCAATTCCCCAAGCTGAATGCTGCGCATTGGCTGCAATTAAGACCAGTTTACCAATTCTTTGAGGCTCCAAAATTGCCCATTCCATTGCTTGCTGCCCCCCTAATGAACCTCCAATCAATAAAGCGATCTGAGCCAGACCCAGATCATCAGCTAAAAGTTTATGTGCAGATGCAAGATCCCGAACAGTTATTTCAGGAAAAGAAAGAAAATAGGGTAATCCGGTTGCACTGTTAATACTCAGCGGACTTGTAGTCCCATAATGGGATCCGATCACATTTGCACAGACGATAAAATGATCTTTTGGATTAAAAAGGCAATTATCACCAAAAAGACCTTTCCACCAATCGAAAACGTTGGAGTTTGCTGTCAGAGCATGGCAAACCCAAATTACATTATCCTTTTTAGCATTTAAAGAGCCAAAAGTATGATACGTGATTTGCAGATCATTCAACTTCTGTCCACTTTCAAGGGGAAAAGGCTTTTTATGTTTATAAATAGCTTCCGTGTTCATATCAATTTGACCTCCCCGGATCGGGGAGGTCTAAAAATGCTTGTTTAATGACCAGGTTTTTACTTTATAGCTACAAAAGCTTGTTCAAGATCAGCTTTGATATCGTCAATATGTTCAATTCCTACAGAAACCCTCAATGAGGATGGTTTCACTCCGGCAGCTAATTGCTCAGCGTCACTTAATTGCTGATGAGTAGTTGCACTCGGCTGAATAATCAGTGTCTTAGTATCACCAACATTTGCCAGGTGACTGATCAGTTTAAGATTATTGACAAACTTGATTGCGGCTTCTTTTCCACCTTTTACTTCAAAAGAAAGAACTGCACCAAAACCGTTCTTTAGATATTTTTTTGCTCTTTCATGTGTTAAACTACTTGCTAAACCGGGATATTCAACCTTATCAACCTGAGGATGACTTTCAAGCCATTTCGCTAATTCAAGTGCATTATCAACGTGACGCTGAACGCGAAGTGATAATGTTTCCAGACCCTGAAGTAAGAGGAATGAATTAAATGGAGATTGTGAAGGTCCAAAATCACGTAATCCTTCAACACGAGCCCTGATTATGAACTGTATATTTCCAAAAGGGCCGCCAATACCAAATACACTATTGAAAACTAATCCATGATAACCTTCAGATGGCTCTGTGAATTGCGGAAATTTACCATTACCCCAATTATAATTTCCACCATCAACAATAACACCACCAATACTAGTTCCATGACCGCCAATCCATTTTGTTGCTGATTGAACCACTATATTTGCTCCATGTTCTAATGGGCGGAATAAGTATCCCGCTGCACCAAAAGTATTATCAACAATTAACGGAAGATCATGCTTTTTCGCAATCTCCGCTATCTTTTCAAAATCAGGAATGCTGAAACTTGGATTTCCAATCGTTTCAAGATAGATGGCTTTGGTTTTATCATTTATTAATGAATCAATACTTTTTGGATCATCCCCTTTGGCAAAGCGGGCCTCAATACCCAAACGCTTGAATGCTACTTTGAACTGATTATGTGTACCCCCGTAAAGGAATGATGAAGTCACAAAATTATCGCCAGCCTGTAGAATATTGTTTAGGGCAATAAATTGAGCTGCTTGTCCGGAAGATACCCCAAGTGCAGCAACGCCGCCTTCAAGTGCTGCCACCCTTTTTTCAAACACATCAGTGGTTGGGTTCATCAAACGGGTATAAATATTCCCAAACTCTTTAAGGGCAAACAAATTTGCTCCATGTTCTGAACTGTTAAAAACATAGGAGGTTGTCTGATAAATAGGAACTGCACGTGAGCCTGTTGTTGGATCAACTTCTTGTCCCGCATGAATTTGTAATGTTTCGAATTTTAAATTTTGAGCTGACATGGTTATTGAATGTTAGGTTTAATTATTTATAAAAAGTTAAAATAGCTTAAATTGGTAATTGGATTCTTATAGAAATTACTAGAACTAAACAGAACTAGCAACAAGGATTTGAATGCATTGACATACAACAATTTGCCGTTAATGCGGAATGATAAGAAATTTTATTTCGAATTTTAAGTTTCGCTTTTGGGAATACAGCAACTAAAGACTGTTGATTTTTCATTTTCGTTATTAATTTATTTTTCCCTAACGGGACAGGAATTGGCACCTTCCCCGAAACCGATCGGGGGGTTGTCAGTGGGTCATAGAGCCTGATCTCTCGCCACTTCTGCATAAATCAATAAAATGAATTTATTGAAGACAGATTGGAATTACTACCAAATAATATTTCAAATATAAGAGTATGAGTATAATTAAACCAAATTAAATTCTTAAATGGAAGGTAACTATTTGAATAATAGTCCATTAAATTTCAGCATCTATCCCAAAGCCTGATTCAGATCATGGATAAGATCTTCTGAATTCTCTAAACCAACAGAAATACGGATAAGATTCTGGGGAGTTTTTGTACCGGGTCCTTCAACTGAAGCTCGGTGCTCAATCAGACTTTCAACACCACCAAGACTGGTAGCCTGGGTAAAAATCCTAACTGAATTTACAACTTTGCGGGCTTCATCAGCACCACCTTTAACCAAAAACGATAACATTCCTCCGTAGTCACTCATTTGGCTTTTGGCAATTTTATGACCCTGATGTTCTTTTAAACCAGGAAAAAAGACCTTTTCTACCTGATTATGAGAATCCAAAAAACTGGCTAATATTGCTGCGTTTTGGGCATGCCCGCGCATCCTATAAGGAAGCGTCTTTATTCCCCTTACTGTCAAATAACAATCAAAAGGAGAGGGAACTGCTCCGGACAGCACCTGTATCGTTCTGATTTTCTTCCAAAACTCATCATTCTTCTTGCATGCCAAAACCCCACCAATCAGATCACTATGCCCTCCAAAATATTTTGTAGAGGAATGCATGACTAAATCGCAGCCTATTTCCAATGGTTTTTGAAATACTGGAGTGCTAAATGTATTATCACAAGCAACCAGAACACCTTTAGATTTTGCCAATTCACATATACTCTTAAGATCACTGATTTTTAATAATGGATTAGAAGGAGTTTCAACCCAAATTAGACGAGTATTTTGTTTCATAGCATTAGAAATTGCTTCAGTATTGGCCAGATCAACAAAACTTACTTCAATAATCCCTGCAAAAACTTGTAATAATTGATTCCTCAAGCCGTGATACATATCATCAGGAGCAATAATATGTGAACCAGCTCCTAAAGCCTGAAATACAGCAGCTCCTGCAGCATTTCCGGAGGAGAAAGCTGCAGCATCTTCAGCAATTTCTAGTTTGGCTACTACATTCTCAAGGGATTTTCTGTTCGGATTATCTATCCTGGAATAAACAAATTCTCCAGGATAACCACCATCCTCACCCCGTTCAAAAGTGGACGATAAGGTTATGGGCTGAATAACTGCCCCTGTATGTCCATCTATTTTATTTCCGGCATGGATGGCTATAGTTTCAATCTTCATGTTAAGTTTAATAGTTGATTGTGATTCTCAAATTTTGTTTAAGTTAATTAAAGAAAAAATGTTAAGATCAATTTTTCATGTTTAATTACAATTCTAATAACAATAATACGCTGAATTAAAATAATTGATTTTATTCAAATGCTTTTACCTGAGCATGATATTGAATCTATACAATTCCGTATTTTTGCAAAAAGAAAATAATGAATACTGAAATAAACCTAAACCTGCTTTTAACCGATAAGAACCTATCTGCCGATTTAAGGATAATCGCAGAAAAAGTTAAGTTAAATCAGCGTATTTCCTTTGATGAAGGTATTTTGCTTTATGAAAAGGGGGAATTAGGCTACCTGGGTACTTTGGCGAATTTTATTCGTGAGCAACGGCATGGCGATTTAACTTATTTTAACCGGAATTTTCATATTGAGCCTACAAACCTTTGTGTTTACGATTGTAAATTCTGTTCATATTCCGTTTTGATTAAAGAAAAATCGCAAGGATGGCAATATACCATGGAGGACATGATGGAAATTGTCAAGAAATACGATTCTGAACCTGTGACGGAGGTTCACCTGGTCGGGGGTGTATTGCCACAATACGATCTTAAATTTTATTCAGAACTTTTTACTAAAATTCATGAACACCGTCCAGGACTTCATGTTAAGGCATTAACCCCGGTTGAATATCATTACATATTCAAGAAAGCCAAGATAGATTATGCTACCGGAATGAAATTAATGAAGGAATCCGGATTAGATTCCATTCCAGGCGGAGGAGCTGAAATATTTCATCCTGATATCAGAGAACAGATTGCAAAAGATAAATGTACCGGTGAACAATGGCTTCAAATTCATGAAGAGTGGCATAAATTGGGAATGCGGTCTAATGCTACCATGCTTTATGGACATATTGAAGAATTTGTACATCGTGTTGATCACTTAGATCAGCTACGTAATTTACAGGATAAGACAAGTGGTTTTCAAACCTTTATACCATTAAAATTTCGTAATCAGGATAATCAAATGTCTCATATTCCGGAGGTTTCTGTTATTGAAGATCTCAGGAATTACGCGATTTCGCGTATTTACCTCGATAATTTTGACCACATCAAAGCCTATTGGGCAATGATCAGCCGAAATACAGCTCAGTTATCCTTAAATTTTGGTGTAGATGATATTGATGGAACGCTTGATGACACTACGAAGATCTATTCGATGGCAGGTGCTGAAGAGCAAAATCCTGCTATGAATACACAAGAATTAGTTGAACTTATTAAACAAGTTGGCCGGCATCCGATTGAACGCGATACGCTATACAATGTAATAACTGATTATAACGAATATCAGTTTCCAGAAGAAGAAAAGCCTAAATTCTATAAATTACCCGTTATAAATTGAAGAAAACGATATACATTATTCGTCACGGCGAAACAGACCTGAACAAATTGGGAATAGTTCAGGGTAGGGGAATGGACACCAGTTTGAATGAAAAAGGTCAGGAGCAGGCTGATGCCTTTTATCAGGCCTATAAGCGAATACCATTCGATAAGATTTATACATCGAGCTTAAAAAGAACCCACCAAACCGTTCAAAAATTTATAGATTCTAAGATCCTATGGGTACAATATTCTGGTCTTGATGAGTTGGGATGGGGTATTCACGAAGGACAGGAGAGCACAGAAGAATTAATCTCCTCGTTTCAAACACTAACAAGTCAATGGAAAGAGGGTGAGCTTCATCATAAATTTGAAAATGGCGAAAGTCCACTGGAAGTTAAAGAAAGACAATTAATAGTATTAGAGCATCTGATTGAAGAAAATAATGATCGCAATATTTTGATTTGCATGCATGGCAGAGCCATGAGATTATTTCTTTGCCTCTTAACGAATCGTCCACTTGCCGAAATGGATGATTTTCCACATTCCAATACCACGCTTTATAAATTGGGATATGATGGAAATGAATTTCATATCCTGGAATTTAATAATACAAACCACTTAAATACGCCGAATTAGTTTTGACTAAAATAAAAGTTTCAGCTGTTAGCTACACAAACTCCAAGCCTTTTGTTTATGGAATTATGCATTCCGGCATTATAGATCAAATAGATCTTAGCTTAGATATCCCTTCAGTTTGTGCTAATAAATTATTTGAAAATCAGGTTGATATAGGATTAGTTCCTGTTGTTGCCTTGCTTCATATCGAGAATTACCAGATCATTTCGAATTACTGTATTGGAGCCAATGGCGCTGTTGATTCTGTTTTTATTTTTAGCAATAAACCAATTCAGGAAATAAATAGTTTACAGCTGGATGCCCAATCCAATACCTCAAATTTTCTGTCAAAAGTGCTATTAAAATATCATTGGAAAATTAATCCTGAATTTGTTGAAACGGGGACAACAGATGCACTTGTACAAATTGGTGACCGGACTTTCTTAAACAGGAACCAATACCCCTATCAGTATGATTTGGCTTTGGAATGGTATAAATTTACTGGCTTACCCTTTGTTTTTGCTGTATGGGCATCTAACAAAATAATCTCTGAAGATTTTAAAACTGCATTTAATACTGCCTTAGAATATGGCTTAAATCACCGATTAGAGATGATTGCAGGATTAGAAAGAGTGAAAGATATAGACCTTGAAGATTATCTTATGAAGAAGATCGATTTTAACCTTGATACAGATAAACTTGCTGCTCTAACAAAGTTTACCGATTTGATCAAGACACTATAATCTGCCTAAAACAAGTTCAATAGCCTGATTGATCACCTTTTCTGGATTAGGACTAAAATCAAAATTCAGTCTATTTGCCAGAATGGCATTTACAGAAAGTGCTTTATGTCCCAATAATTTTGACATTGCATAAATACCTGCTGTTTCCATCTCAAGGTTAGTAATCCGGTATTTATCGTATTTGAACGATCGGATATCATCAATCAAATCAGGAAATAAAGTCCTGGCACGAACCTGTCTTCCCTGCGGTGCATAAAATCCCGGAGCAGTAACTGTTATACCACGCTCCATTCCTTTACCAATCACTTCAATTAAATCAGAATCGGCAGAAGAAATATATGGTGAAATACCTTTTAAATGATGGAAATGTGACTTTAAGGCATCCAGAATCTTTTGCTCAACGACTGAATTATAGCTGTAGTAATACTGCAATAAAGAATCTAATCCTATACCATACTCCGAAATCATAATACTTCCAATGGGGATATCTTGTTGAACTGCTCCGGAAGTACCTATTCGTATGATATTTAAACTTTTTAGTTCTGGTTTAACCATTCTTGACCCAAAATCAATGTTTACAAGTGCATCAAGCTCATTGAAAACAATATCGATATTATCTGTGCCTATACCTGTTGAAATCACTGTAATCCTGCGGGAACCTAGGTATCCGGTATGACTAATAAATTCCCTTTTGCCCTTCTTTAATTCGATAGTATCGAAATGCTTGCTAACCTCAGAAACACGATCCGGATCACCAACAGTAATAACTGTATCGGCAATATCTTCAGGTAATAAATTCAAATGATATATACTACCATCGGGATTTATTATCAAATCAGTTTCTGAAATTTTGTACATTGTATATTTTAGATAAATTTTTAGTTCAAAAGGAAATGAAATTTAAAGCAAATGATCATGCGCTATCATTTTGAAACTCCTTTTAGTCAAATGATATATTTTTTATCCAAATTATACTTTACGACTAATCCAATTTAATCCCTCAAGTTTTTCAAGCTTTCCAAGTACTTTATTAACCTGTGAATGCCTGATTTCTACCACAAATGAATAGTAGATATCAAAATTTTGATTTTGAATTTTGAGATCTTCTTCTTTTATAATTTTCATCACATCGTTCATTTGAGAGTGATTAAAGTTAATTATGAATACTGAATTGACAGTTTTATTAATGATTTTGGCATTATTTATTGCGTCAATTGTAGCTGATTTATAGGCATTGATCAAGCCTGGAACTCCTAATAATGTTCCACCAAAATATCTTACGACAACAGCCAAAACATTAGTAATTTCGTTGGATAGCAGGGTATTCAAAATTGGTCTTCCTGCTGTACCTGATGGCTCGCCATCGTCATTTAATCGAAATACAGATTTGTCGGTGCTTAAACGAAAAGCCCAGCAACAATGCCTTGCTTTTGGGTGCTTAGCCTTTAGGCTAGCAATAACTTCTTTTATTTGACTATCAGAAGTAACAGGAAAAAGATATGCCATAAATCTACTTCCCTTATCACGATAAATCCCTTCTGAATAGTCATGAATAGTGTAATAGGTATCGTCAAAAAGCATTATTCAGCAAGAGTAAGAATTAATATTGATATAAGTGAAAGAACAATTCCGGCATAATTTAAGCGGCTTAGCTTTTCTTTGAATAGAAAAATACCCACAGCTGATCCTAACAAAATTACACCAATATTCATTGAAGAAAATACTACAGAAGGCTGATTACTTAAGGTTTGATGTGCCTTAAGGTAGAAAACAATATTCCCAAAATTGGCAATTCCAAGAATCCAGCCACAAACCAAGTTGATGATAGTCAGCTTTAATCCGTTTACGAGAATCTGATATAAGAGATAGGTAATTGAAATAATAAAAGCTAAAATAAAAATTACAAGTAGTGAAGATGTGAACGGAATATTTACAGCTCTGGCGATCTGTTTAAACAGTATATCGATAATTCCCATACCAATGAATACAACTATTGGGTAAATCCAATAAGAATTTGAATTTCCATTTTGCTTATGCCATGGAACAGAAAAAATTATGGCGGTAAAGGCAATTAGAATTCCTGTAATTTTTCTAACAGTAAAAGGCTCATTGTATATCAAAAAAGCTGCAAGAACAGGAATAAAAAGGGATAATCGTTGCGCTATATCAGATTTGACGATTCCTGTATGCTTAACGGATTGGGCCAGAACAACAAATATTAAGGGTAATAACAGTCCCAAAGCAATATAAACCGGATAACTATTTTGAGAAAACTCAGGAATCTCTGGTTTAAAAATCAGCCAGCTTAAAAGTCCGGCAATACTATAGTTCCATGTAATTGCTTGCCGGGTATCTATTTCATATCGCTTTGCCAGTTTCAATAAAACCGATACAAAAACACTGCAGCAAACACTTAGGAATATGTAAATCATATTATTCCTTTTTTAACCAAATGTTCAGTAAATCCGGGCCTATAGTTTGTATTTCACTTGGCTTACCGTATAGTTGTGGGGCTGGGATACCAGAATTCCAATGATCAGTAGAAGTAAAAACACGGGCTTCATCCCATAATCCAGCCTTAATGAATAAGCTTAATGTTTTCGCCCCACCCTCTACGATCAATGATTGGATATCCATCAGATAAAGCTGATAAGAAATCAATTGAGGTAATAAATTGTCGAAATCTTCTAGTTCAAGATATTTAATCCTGCCGTCAAGATCGGTTTTTTGCTCATTAAATATAATTGTGTCCTGACTTTGATCAAACACATTCAGATCTTTTGGCAGTTCCAGTCGCCTGTCAATAACAATGCGTATTGGATCTCTTCCAGACCATTCGCGAGTATTTAATTGGGGATTATCGGATATTGCTGTTTTCTTTCCTATCAATACTGCATCCTCTTCTGTCCGCCAACGATGGACTAATTGTTTTGCATTTTGTGAACTTATCCATTTCTGGGACTTGTCTGAAGGCGCAAAAAAACCATCCATAGTTTGAGCCCATTTCAAAATAATATAAGGTCTTTGCTTTTGAATTCGGGTAAAGAATCTTTTGTTAAAATCAATACATTCCTGTGTCATTATACCTTCCAGAACTTCAACACCGGCATTTCTGAGTTTTTCTATTCCCTTACCATTTATCTGATCAAAAGGATCACGGCAACCTATAACTGCTCTTGGAATTTCGTTTGAAATTATAAGGTCTGCGCATGGGGGAGTCTTTCCAAAATGAGAACATGGTTCGAGGTTAACATAAATTGTTGATCTTTTTAATAACTCCGGAGCATTTTCATGATTTTCAAAAACCTGATTAATTGCATTTACCTCTGCATGTGCCTGCCCATAAACTCTATGATATCCTTCACCTATTATTTTATGGTCACAAACTATTACTGATCCTACCAATGGGTTCGGACTCACATAACCAGATCCAAGTTGGGCGAGATCTAAACAACGCTGCATGTAGTTTTGGTGAGAATGCATCCAGCAAAAATAGCTATGAATTGCTAAAAAACACCCAAGAGCAATTTATTTATATTCAATCGCGCTCAAGACCTTTATTCTGCAATTTTTCCACTGAATTGGTTTAATTTGCAAAATGACATTCAGAGAGGCAGAACAGATTTATATAGAGACATTAAGCACTCTTTACGATAAACAGGAGGCGGCTAGTCTAGCTTGGTTAAGTATCAGCCATGTTTGTAAATTAAAACGATATGAGTACCTAAATCTGAAGGATATAGAAATTCCAGTTGATCAATATGAATCCTTATTAATAATCCTGAAAGAGATAAAAACCAGAAGGCCACTTCAATACGTTATTGGTGAAACAGACTTCTATGGACTTAGCTTTAAAGTTAATCCCTCGGTACTTATTCCAAGGCCTGAGACAGAAGAACTAGTTGAATGGATACTTTCAGATACCCGCAAGTCCAAAATATCGCCAGAGGCATTAAAAATTATTGATATTGGAACAGGAAGTGGATGTATTCCAATATCTCTGAAATTTCATCTCCCTGAAGCTCAGGTTTATGCCCTTGATGTCTCTCCTGAAGCATTGCATGTTTCAAAGCAAAATGCGGCTTTAAATGCAACAAGAATACATTTTATTCAGGATGATATATTAAATCCAATAAACAGAGAGTTAAAAGAGGAGAAATTCGGGATCATAGTAAGCAATCCACCATATGTTACAGAGTCAGAGAAACAACACATGTTGCCAAATGTACTTGATTATGAACCACATCTCGCATTATTTGTTCCGAACGATGATCCGCTCATATTTTACAGGGCAGTTGCTGAATTCGCTTTAAAACATTCAGACAAAAGTGTGTCTTTATATCTTGAGATCAATGAGAACCTGGGAAAGGAAACGGTTCAATTATTAAAACAAATGGGGTTTATAAATATTGAATTGAGACAGGATCTGAGTGGAAAAGATAGAATGATCAAAAGTCAAATACATTAACTATAAATTCAAATAAAATAATATAACAAACTTATTATTAATATATTATGATATCTTTTTTTGAAGCTTCAATGGATCTGCTTTCTGTGCATAGAGTTGGAAATAAGATTCAAGATGAATTTTATATTTTGTCTGAGCAGCCGTTAAAAATTGCTGATGAAGTTTTAAGGAACTTGCTGTTAAAGTATTTTTTTTCGCCATTTGAAAAGACAAATGAAGTTTACAGGTTTACTCATTCAAGTGG
>CAMBFY010000044.1 GCA_945865415.1 Sphingobacterium thalpophilum | reverse complement strand
CAGTTGAACGTTCAGGATGAAAAAAGCATAGCGGCATGCATTTCGGAGATCGTTACTGCCGAACAAAGCATTGATGTACTGATCAACAATGCAGGTGCCGGATTCATCAAACCAATGGAACAGGCAAGTATGGAAGAGATTCAACAGGTAATGGATGTGAACTTCTATGGTCCGATTCGCTGCAGCAAGGCAGTGATGCCTTATATGCGAAAACAAAAAAGCGGACATATCATCACTATTTCTTCGGTTGGAGGAATTGTAGGTTCTCCGGTAAACGAGATTTATTGTGCTGCAAAATTTGCACTTGAAGGATTAACAGAAAGCCTTGCAACTTACCTGGAGCCCTATTTCGGGATTAATGTATCTTTAATTGAGCCCGGTGGAACAATCACTGAATTCGGAAATAGCCTGACTGAATATTTCGAATCGACTGGTGGTATTTTGAACGACGACTATAAACCACTTATGGAAGACTATATGGCTTACCGCGCTACTTTCACAGAAGAATTTAAGGAGAAAGCCTTCCAGAAACCCTCTGATATCGCAGCAGTAATCCTAAAATGCATGAATGATCCAAATCCTAAGCTCCGTTACCTTACGTCAGAAGGCACATTGGCATTCACGGAATTAAAAACCAGCCTAGATCCCGATGGGGAGTTAATGAAAGCTCAGGTGAGAAAGGGGATCTTAAATAAGTAATTTCCGAAAGAAAATATGACTTGACCCGATCAATACCCTAAAATTAGAATTTTTTCTAATGAACCTGAAGGGTTCAAATGTTTATAGCAAAATATGAACATGGAAATCCCGACCCTGAAGGTGGTCGTATGTAAGGATCAGTTACATGTGACCACCTTTGGGGTCGAAAAACAAAACTCTCACACGAATACTTCCTAAAATTTAAGAAACTAATTTAGTGAGCAGCCTTGCAATAAACACAATCGGAGGCTTTTTCCGTATTTTTGTAACAGGCTATATCAGAAAATTGAAATACTTTTCGCTTTTTTTCCTTCTTTATATTTCAGTGTTTTCTGCATTTGCACAACCTGCAAACGATGAGTGCGCTAATGCCATTGAGATTACTGATGCCCGCAAATATTGTTCAGGCAATGGACAATATAACAATTTAAATGCGAGCCCCTCTTTCATTGGTACTGGTAATGATGTATGGTTTAAGTTTACTGCAAGAAATTTTGAGGTTAAAGTGACTGTTAATGGCGCTCCAACAAACGGTTCACTGCAGTCACCAGTAATTTTTTTATACAATGAATGCGGTGGTACACAAAGAACTGTACAAACAATACAGGACGGCAATACGAGCATTCTAACCAGTGCAGGATTAGTTCCGGGCAATATATATTACATTGGAATCAGCGGGGCTAATAACAGGACAGGCACTTTCAAACTTTGTATTGAGAATTATCAGTCTGAAATTAAAGCAGGACAGGATTTCTCAGGAGCATCGTTAATCTGCTCAATCGAGAGCATAATAAGAGAAGTAAATATATCAGGGGCAGGTTTAAGGCCCAATGAAGCACTAGGGACTTGTCTGGATGTTCAACCAGGTATTGGCTTTTCAGAAACAAATTCTGCATGGTATAAATGGACAGCGGCCAATGATGGAACTCTTGTATTTACGATTACTCCAAGCAAAAGAGACGATATAGACTGGGTATTATATGAATTAGGACCAGAAAGTAATACACAGAATCCCTTAGCCTCTAATGCAATCAGATGTGCTGCTGGTGAAGGAATCAATCAACGTTGTGCAAATGAAGCAACCTATGTTCAAACAGGATTAGACTTTAGCGCAACTGATTTAAGCGAGGCAAGTGGCTGCGGGACAGGACAAGACGGTGTCACTAAGTTTATTACCATGAAAAAGGGTTTTGTTTACGCACTGCTTGTAAATAACGCCTCAGCGGGTAACAATGGATTTGAAATTGCCTTCACCGACAAAGCCGGTAAAGCAGGAACTGGGTTATTTAAAGGCCCTTCAGCAAAAATCAAGAAAGTGGATAATAATCTGTGTTTGTCCAACCCTTCGTATACTTTTAGCAGTGAAGCATCTGATTTCACCAATTTACAATGGTATTTTGGAGAAGGTGCAAGTATTGCAGGAAGTACTAACCAAAATCCTGGCACCATAACTTACAACACCAGCGGATTGAAAACAGTAGTTTTACAATTAAAGAACAACGCTGGGTGCTCAATTGTTCAAACTGAGACTTTCATACATGTCATTAAACCCGATGCACCAAAAATTAGTGGACTCCAAACAAGATACTGTGTTGGCGATACGATAAGTCTGAAGGTTGATTTAGTGCAAGGAGCGACCTATTCATGGACCGGACCGGCAGGATTTAGTGCAAGTACAGCTGAAATCAAAATCCCGGTTGATGGTGTAGGAAAGGCTGGTGTATACGTGGTAAATGTAAGCCTGAATGGTTGTACAAGTGACCCGGCATCAGTTAACATTGCGTCTATCGGACAAACACCAACAGCTGCATTCCGCTCAGAACCAAAACCACCTGCTAAACTTTCATTCCCAGTCCGCATCCGATTTTTTAATGAATCGAGAGATGCCGATGCATTTTTTTGGAATTTTGGAGATGGAAATACGTCTACAGACAGAGATCCGGAACATACCTACCGGACTGATGGTAATTTCGATGTTAGTCTGACTGTTTTTAAAAGTTCGGTTTGCAGTGCATCCACCACCCAAGGTCAATTTATAATCAGTGCAAATAATATCTTGTTCATACCTAATACGTTCACTCCCAATAATGATGCATTGAACGATGAATTTGTGATCAGTATGACCAATATCAAAACGTACAAAATACAGATATTCAACCGTTTTGGAGTGCTTCTGTTTGTATCTGAAGACCTGTTCAATCATTGGAATGGAAACTTCAATAATAAGCCTTCTCCCCTAGGAACTTATTATTATTTAATTGAAGCTTCTGACTTTAATGGGAATATTATCAAAAAAACCGGGTCTGTTACTATATTGCGCTAAGAATACAATCGGCTAGAGATTGAAATAATCAAAATGAAAATCACCCTGTTAACTATTGGCAAAACAGAAGATAAATATCTTATTGAAGGAATTGATATCTATCTAAAGCGATTGAAGCACTATATACCCTTCCGTATACTCGAAATTCCGGAATTAAAAAACACGAAGAGCTTATCACAGGAACAACAAAAAAGTAAAGAAGCGGAACTAATCTTTAAGAACATCCAGAGTACAGACCATATTATTTTACTGGATGAAAATGGCCATAACTTTAGTTCAAGAGACTTTTCAGTATATTTAAATAAAAAAATGGTTAGTGGCTTACAGCATTTAGTGTTTATTATCGGAGGGCCGTATGGATTCAGTGATGAAATCTATAAAAGAAGTAACGAAAAAATAGCACTTTCAAAAATGACCCTGTCACATCAGATGATCAGGCTCTTTTTTACAGAACAAGTTTATCGCGCCTTCACCATTTTGAAAGGAGAACCCTATCATCATGATTAAATCTTAAAATATGGCAGATTACAAAAGAACTTACAGATTTCGGTCAGGTAATAGTTCAAAAGAGAGCAGAAATTTTTGGATAATGATATTGGTTGCTCTTGCTTTAGGATATGTGGTTATACGCTACTTTTGATTCAAAATGACATAACCAAGAAACGGAATAAACACAATCCATTCCTATTTCAGACCTCCTGCATCAAACCTCATTCCTCAGCCTTCCCCCCTATTTCGATTTTTGCGATAAACGTGTTGCACTCTTTCCGGCAGCCTTCGTAGCTTTTGGTTTCTCCTTGACGGGCTCAGGCTTTTTAACTACAGGTATTTCCGCAGCTGCAACAGATGATCCATCGGTTATAGGTTCCGGAGATGCTTCAGTAAACAACGGCAAATCCTTAATCGTACTAAACCAGTTGATGATCTTCTTCATGTCCGAAGAATAAACTCGGTCTTGATCATAATCCGGAGCTACTTCAATAAAAAAAGCACGTAGAGAATTACCATCCGCAGTTTTTGGATCAGGTAAACTTTTACTTTCCTTCATCTTGAGGAAAATATCGCTAAGTTTCAAATCAGCAGGATCTCCAAAAACAGTAATGTCTTCTAAAGAGGCCATCTTTGCAGTACTGATATTGACCACAATTTTATTTTTCTGCTCATCCAGAGTTTCCAGAATAAAGCCAGATTTATTTTGACCTATCAACTTAAACAATCCCGGTTTTCCGGATACGGATACTAATCCTCTTAAATTCATATTTTCTTAGATATGAGATGTGAGATGTGAGATGTAAGATCTTTGGAAACGCTTTACAGTCGTCTCAAATCTCAAATCTCAAATCTCAAATCTACTCCTCAACAATTTCTATTCCCAATATTTTATCACCCTGACGGATATCGTCAACAACATCAACATTCTCGATTACCTTACCAAAACAGGTATGATTACGGTCAAGGTGGGAAGTATTTGTACGACTGTGACAGACGAAAAATTGAGAACCACCCGTATTACGACCCGCATGAGCCATTGAAAGAACACCACGATCATGGAATTGATTCTCCCCATCAAGCTCACAATTGATGCTATATCCAGGACCACCTGCACCGGTGCCTGTAGGATCTCCGCCCTGAATCACAAAATCATTGATCACGCGGTGAAAAGTAACTCCATCGTAATAACCGGCTTTGGCCAATTTCAAAAAATTTGCAACAGTATTTGGTGCATCTTTATCATAAAATTGTACGGTCATATCACCTTTCTCAGTTTTAATAATTGCTTTACTCATATATGTTTTGTTGTTATTGGAAGACAAAGGTAATTAATTCGCTGAATTGATAAAATTCTTCAATTATCTTCTTCTTTTAATACCTTTAAATAGTGTAGAACGTTATAAATAGTCATGCTAAAATCCAGATTAACCCTACTCCTTCTATTTTTAACTGCAATTTGCAAGGCTGCGTCTATCCTTATTCCTATGGATGAGGACCAGAAAAATCATCTGAAAGCCTATGGTATCACGTACTGGGCTTTAAAAAATGGACTGGAAACCGACTGGCTGTTGAATTACAGAGGAGGAAGTTTTCTGATGAAATACACTCAATCGATGGAATCAGAATGTAAGATCAGAGGAGTATCCTACGAAGTGCTTGCAGATGGTAAAGTAAATGCGATTCTAAATGAAGTCACAGATCCATCGGTCAACATGGATATGGTCAAGCTGGAAAAAGCGCCAAAAATTGCCGTTTATTCTCCAAAAAACAAATTACCCTGGGACGATGCAGTGACTATGGTTCTAAGCTATGCAGAAATACCTTACGAAATTCTATATGATGATGAGGTATTAAAAGGTGAATTGCCCAGATATGATTGGCTACATCTTCACCATGAAGATTTTACAGGTCAGTACAGCCGATTCTGGAGTGCCTTTAGAAATGCCTCCTGGTTCATTGAAGACGTGAAATTGCAGGAAGCCACCGCCAAGAGAAATGGATTTAATAAAGTATCTGAAATGAAACTGGAAGTTGCAAAATCCATCCGAAACTTCTGTTCAGGGGGTGGATTCATGTTTGCGATGTGTTCAGGTCCTGAAACTATTGATATTGCCCTGGCAGCTAATGGTACAGACATTGTTGAGCGAGTTTTCGACGGCGATTCCTCAGATCCAAAAGCCCAGTCAAAACTTGATTTTAATCAAACTTTTGCTTTCCAGAATTTCAAATTGGATGTGAATCCTGCAAATAATGAATTTTCTAATATTGACGCTACTCCTATCCGTACGCAAATCCTCAACAGGACAACTGATTTTTTTACTTTATTTGATTTCTCAGCAAAATGGGATATTGTTCCTGCCATGCTTACCCAAAACCATGATAAAGTGGTCAAAGGTTTTATGGGACAAACTACTGCGTTCAGGAAAAGTACCATCAAGCCAAATGTACTTGTAATGGGTGAAACCAAATCAAGTGATGAAGCACGTTATATTCATGGGGAATTTGGTAAAGGACAATGGACTTTCTACGGCGGACATGATCCTGAAGATTATCAGCATATGGTTGGAGATCCACCCACCGATCTGAACTTACATCCAAACTCACCAGGCTACAGATTGATTCTTAACAACGTATTATTTCCAGCAGCAAAGAAGAAGAAACAGAAAACTTGATAAATTGATAATTGACAGTGGAGAATCTGAATGGTAGTAGGTATGGATATCTGCTACCATTTTTTATTTACCGTTAAATAGATTATCGCCACCTAAGAATTGATTTTGATATGAGCTTCAAAAGATAATTTTGAAATTAAGCTTTTCAATTTTCAACTGTCAATTATCAACCAAATAAATGAGTATTGTCGCGACAAAATCATATGCCTTTGCAATCCAAACAATAAGGATATATAAAGTTCTGACTGAAGAGCGGAAAGAATTTGTGCTATCAAAACAACTATTAAGAAGCGGCACATCAACAGCTGCCCAAATCAGAGAGGCAGAACATGCCCAATCATCTGCTGACTTTCTCCATAAAATGAATATCGCTCTGAAAGAAGCTAATGAAACTGAATATTGGATAAGCCTTTTAAAAGATACTGGATTTATAAATCAGGATGAATTTCGCACAATCAATCATGATTGTTCAGAAGTACTCAGACTCCTTATCAGTATAGTAAAAACTACAAAAAGTAATTTGATTAAACCTAAAAATCCATTATAATTTCATTAATTTATCCTACATTTTCAACTGTCAACTGTCAACTGTCAACTGTCAACTGTCAACTGTCAACTGTCAACTGTCAACTGTCAACTGTCAACTGTCAATTCTCAACCACTAGTGTCCGGTAAAAATAATTAAAAAAAAATAGGGAGGAACGAATTCCTCCCATGATGTGGTTAACTTTGAGTTACGACACTTAAATTAACCATGAACAAAAGTACTTTTTTTACCGGACAGCCGATCTTTTCTCAGCTCATAAAATTAATTCCCAGATCAATTATTTCTCAGGCATGTTCAAGCCATCAGAGTGACCGTTATTGCAAGAAATTTGACACCTATCATCATCTGATTACCATGCTTTATTGTTGTTATCAGCACTGTACCTCACTTAGAGAGGTTGTAAGTGGTATTAGTGCCTGTGAAGGAAGACTTCAACCCTTAGGCATTACCCATCTGCCGGCCAGAAGTACCCTATCAGAAGCTAACATCCGTCGGAGCTATAAGACCTTTGAAGAGATTTATTATTCTTTATATAGACGATACCGGGGATTTTTACCGGACAGCCGAGCGGATAAGCTGTCCAGGCGCCTGGTCATTATCGATTCGACCACGATCAGCCTATTTCAGGAGATATTAAAAGCTTCAGGTACACGCGGATTAAACGGTAAGAAGAAAGGCGGTATCAAGGTTCATACCGCCATTCGTGCTCATGAAGATGTTCCTTTTCTGGTTCGCTTCAGCTCTGCAGCTAGCGCAGATGTAAGTTTTCTAAAGCATGTACATCTGCCTAAAGGCTCTATTGTGGTGATGGATCGGGGTTATAATAGCTATAAGAAGCTTCATGAATGGAGTTTATCTGGCGTGGACTGGGTTACACGGCTACGTGCCGATAGTAAATATGAAGTCACTAGTGAACAAATTGTTACTGAAGAGCAAAAGGCACTTGGGGTGCGCAGCGACCAGCACATCAAACTGGGTTTTAAGAATAATGTCATTCAACAGGTCGATGCCAGAATTGTACGATATTACGACCAGGATAATAAGCGCGAGTTTACTTTTATCACCAATAACCAAACGTGGGATCCTTACAAAGTAGCTGAAATCTATAAAAAGCGCTGGCAAATCGAACTCCTGTTCAAAAGGCTAAAGCAAAACATGCCCCTGAATTATTTCCTGGGGGATAATGAAAATGCAATCAAAATACAGATCTATTGCGCCCTAATAGCAGATTTATTACTTAAGCTTGCCACTCATGGCATTAAAAGGAAATGGGCATTCTCAAATCTAGCTTCCATTGTCCGGTTACATCTAATGAATTATGCCTCCCTGAGAAAGTTTCTCGAACAACCTGATAAATGCCGTATTCTAAACCCTGTGCCTGATCTAAACCCCCAACTTAAGCTAAACCTATCCGGATGAGGGGGCATGCGAAACTGAAATCGAAAAAAAAGTATAGTAGCAATAGCTTCAATGATGTATTTTAGCTAAACCTAAAAGTTTACCGGACAGCAATGATTCTCAACTCTCAATTAATTATAGAATTTCCAGCTTACCCCAAACTTCAATACCTTATCCTGCATGGGATAGGATCGGACAGTGTAAAATCCTCTTGAAAGCCAGCCCTGATTAACATAATCATATTTAAGAAAAAGATTTGCCCGCTTTAAGGTAGCCCGAACCCATAAATCCATCACCGGATAAGTAGAATATTCAAGTGGATTAGTATCATTATAAAACTGGCTTACATTTATTGCATAAGCAGGTGCCTGGAAAGGTGTATTAAAGCGAAGGTCGAAGCCTAAATTGGTGTATAATACTTTAAACAGTCTGCTTTCATAATAGAAGCTGTTATAGGTAGAAATCTCCGGAGTCCGGATAATATTCTGAAAATCAGTTTTTTGGTAAACGATATGATTATCAAGATTAAACTTACCAAACTTGAAATCCTTTGAGAAACTAATCTTTAACAAATTGATATTGGAACCGAACTGATCAGGTGTAATCTGTTTGGCACTTGAAGTCTCTTTGAAATAAAGATAATTACCCATCAGAAAATATTCTGCTTTCGCTGCCAGTTTATACTTTGGATTTTGATATAAAAAGGACAGGTTACTTATTTTTGACCTATCGAAGTTTCGATTCCAGCTATGGTATTGATAATCAACTCGCTCCAACATCTGTTCTGGTGATTTATTTTGAACATAGGCCCCCAATACAATCCTTCCAATGTATTTACTCAATAAAAAGCTAGTGTTAGCTTCGTAGAAAAAATCACCCGCATTTCTGCCTTGTACAATTTGATTCAGATCCCCGTCAATATTCACCTTATCACTGAAACGATACCCCAATCCTGCTTTAATCATTGTATTTGAAAAATTTGATTCATAAGCCAACTGTTCATAGTGGTACAAATCATTTTGGATACCCAAATCAAGCTTAAGCTCATTTTTAATAAAACTCAGGGCTTTCCCACGTAGATAAAAACTATAACTAAATTCATTTCGAAGATTTGATACTTTGGTAGAATCATTTGTCAATGTGAATGACTGAGATGGCAATGTTGGGAAAGCTCCATAAAGATCATCCTCATTTCTGAAAAATTTATATTGGTCCCGTGTGTAAGTTAAGGTATGTGATACCCGTTGGGTAGGCAAGATTCGCTCTGAAGAATCGGGGCCCTGAAGGCTATCGATTCTGCCAATATAATAAAGCTGCTTTAGTAAGAACTGAGTTTGCCGCCAGGTCTGCATGGGGCGGTCAGCCCCTTTAGCTTTCAGAAAAACCGGCTCAGCCCTTTTATCAAGCGAATTTGCCTTAAAAATAGTATCATTCCTGGTTGACCCATTTTCACCTGCCTTCAAGGTATTAAAAATGACATCACCCATTATGTTATATCGCTTTTTTGGAGATTCATACCAGGCAAAAAGAGCTGCATTCAAATGATCTGCCTTCTGGTTAACATAAAAACCATCACCCGTCAGACGGTTATAATGTGCCCCTATATTTAAGTTGGGCTTAACATTCTGCGAATGCGTTACCTTAAACATCTGTTCATGAATTCTTCCATTAACATAATAAAGTTCGGTATAAGGTGATTTGGCACGATAGAACTTAATAGAATCCTGAATTAGCTTGTAAAAGTCAAGACTATGGAAACCCGCATCGAAGCCAATAGTTCGAGTGGGATTAAAAAGCATTTCGCGGTAGGCAAGGCCGGCACTCCCCAAGCCGATAGTTGGGTTTTCGGGTTGATAAAGCGGACTAAAATTCTGGAAATTTTTAACTGTGGTGTCTATTCCCCTGGTTTGAGTACCCTCTTTAAGTAATTTAAAATTAGTATAACGGATATGCCTGGCATAATAATAAATAGAATCAGCATCACTGGTTTTATTCAGAGAGGTGTCCCTCTCCCCGGTTTGTCCCATACGCCCTGAAGAACTTGTAGTACTCCCCTGTGCCCTGATTGTTCTTTGGGCAAATGCTACTGAAACAAACAGATACAGCATGAGAAAGAATACAAAGGCTAGGCGCTTGATCATTAAAGTTCCAGAATGAGTTCTTTTAATATTTTAGTCATTTTGGGTTCAGCTTCTTCTGCAGTTTTAAGAATTTCTTCCAATGACACAGCCTTAAGAGTATCAGGGAAGCCCTCATCGGTCAATACAGAAATAGCAAAAACCGGCAGAGACATATGATTGGCTACAATAACTTCTGGAACAGTACTCATGCCCACAGAATCAGCTCCAATTAAACGTAAAAAACGATACTCTGCCCTTGTTTCAAGATTCGGGCCATTTACTGAAACATAAACTCCGGAATGGCAGCGAATATTATTTTTTAAAGCAATTTGCATACCCATTTCGATCATTTTTCTATCGTAAGGCTCACTCATATCCGGAAAGCGAGGGCCAAGGCTATCGGTGTTTTTACCTCGAAGCGGATTATCACTCTGCATATTGATATGATCATTGATAATCATCAGGTCGCCTTTGCGATATTCGGGATTGAGGGCACCACTTGCATTTGAAATAAATAATTTCTGAATTCCCAGCATTTTCATAACCCGAACCGGGAAAGTAATTTGCTTCATATCATAACCCTCATAATAATGAAGACGGCCCTGCATTGCAACGACTCGTTTGCCTCCAAGCATACCAAAAATCAGCTTACCGGAATGAAACTCAAGTGTTGAAATTGGGAAATCAGGGATATTGGCATACATCAAACTGTGATGGATTTCGATATCTTCAACCAATCCTCCTAAACCTGTGCCTAAGACAATTCCTATCTCAGGCTCAAAATTACTTGTCTTTTTATTGATAAAATCAGTTGTTGCCCGTAGGTTTTGATGCATATTCCTCAATTAAATTATTAAATGTTGTTTTTTCAGGCTCCATAAACTCTGCCTCAACTGGCAGGTAATAAAAAGCTAAGTCTTTTATCCTATCACTGTTGGCTGTGCCTCTTAATCGTTGTGCATCCTTCTCGGTAGTAATAATCAATTTATCATCTCCAGTTAACCCCTCGAATGCATTTACAAGTTTAGTGATATTTTTTTCGCTGAACTGATGATGATCAGGATATTGATGATGTATTAATTCAGGTCCATACGTATACAGCTCCTTAATCAATGGATCAGCATTGGCTATACCAGTCAACAAAATTATTTTAGTAAATTGATTAATGGAATGCAGACTCCGGTCGGGATTAACCGCGTTGTATGACTTTAAATCACCATACTTCAAAAAAGAAAAAAATAGCTTCTTGGTTTTAAATCTTTTGGTTACAACATGGTGCTGCTCCCCGCTCATTTTTTCGGGACATTTTGATACTACTACAATATCGGCACGATGAATAGCCCAAAGCGGCTCCCGAAGGTTACCAGTGGGTAAAAGCCATTGATTTTGCAATAAACTGCTATACTCAAACAAAAGAATACTTAAACCCGGTTTAAGAGCACGATGCTGAAAGGCATCATCCAGGATAATAAGTTCATGATTACTTTCAAGCTCCTGGATACCTTTCACTCTATTCTCACATACAGCAACTGTAATATCCTTGAATTTACGCTTAAACTGAAGCGGTTCATCACCGGAATCGATGCTGGAAGAATCCGTATCCACTGTGCGAAATCCGGAAGTCTTCCGCCCATAACCTCTACTTAATGTTGCTATTCTATACTTATCCTTCAGTAAACGAACGAGGTATTCGGTCATCGGACTTTTACCTGAACCGCCTACCGATAAATTCCCGACTGAAATTACAGGAAAGTTAAAGTGCTGCGATCTGAACAAGCCCACATCATAAGCCAGATTACGTGCAATCACTCCAATGGCATAGAGAATGGAAAAAGGAAATAAGAGCAGTCGGATTAATTTCATCATTTAGCTTAGCGCAAAAATACATAATTGATTTTAAGCTTGGATTTATTAGGGTGTTTAGTTGATTAATTAAGCCTTTTTGGCAGAAATTTTTATAATTAATACCCTATTTGAAGGGATACATGCGCGTCTTTGGGTATTAAATATCGCAATCGTAAAGAATGAATATGAACCAAAGCCCTATCTTTGCCCCCAACCAATTAGACCAATTATGTTAAAAGGATTTTTCAAGGTACCTCAACCGGTAAATGAACCTATATTGAATTATGCCCCAGCAAGCAGGGAGCGCCAATTGCTGGAAAATGCACTCAAAGAAGCACGTTCCGAAGTAATTGACATACCCATGTACATTGGTGGCAAAGAAATCCATACGGATCATAAAGTTGAGATTAAGCCCCCTCATGATCATCAACATCTACTTGGAACCTACAATCAAGGCACGAAACAACATGTTTCAGATGCGATAACTGCAGCACTTGCAGCAAAATCTGAATGGGAGAATTTACCCTGGGAACAGCGTGCAGCAATATTTTTAAAAGCCGCCGATCTGATTGCCGGGCCTTACCGCTTTAAACTGAATGCTGCAACTATGTTGGGGCAATCAAAAAATGCATTTCAGGCTGAGATTGATGCAGCCTGCGAACTGATAGATTTCTTAAGATTCAATGTTAAATACATGACTGAAATCTACGAGCAGCAACCACCTGTATCACCTAAAGGCAGCTGGAACAGACTGGAGCAAAGACCACTAGAGGGTTTTGTTTTCGCGCTTACCCCGTTTAATTTTACTGCAATTGCAGGAAATCTGCCAAGTTCAGCAGCGATGATGGGAAATGTAGTGGTTTGGAAACCTTCCAATACACAGATCTATTCTGCTAATATACTATTGCAAATCTTCCGGGAGGCTGGATTACCGGATGGAGTAATTAATCTGGTCTATGTTTCAGGTCCGGAGGCAGGTGAAGTGATTTTTAATCACCCTGATTTTTCAGGAATTCATTTCACAGGATCTACCGCAGTATTCCAGGATATCTGGAAAACAATAGGAAATAACATTCATAAGTATAAAACCTATCCTCGTATCGTTGGTGAAACAGGTGGAAAAGACTTTATTTTGGTACATGGTTCGGCAGATGTGAAAGTTTCAAGTACAGCAATACTTCGGGGAGCATTTGAGTATCAGGGACAGAAGTGTTCTGCAGCATCAAGGGTTTACATTGCAGCATCAGTTTGGCCAAAAATCAAAGAATTATTGACAAGCGATCTGAAAAGCCTAAAAATAGGCCCTACTGAAGATTTCGGCAATTTTATTAATGCTGTAATTGATGAAAAATCCTTTGATAAACTCGCCGGATATATAGACAGAGCTAGAAATGACGAAGGTTTAGAAATCATTGCCGGGGGTACTTATGATAAATCCAAAGGCTATTTTATTGAGCCAACAGTCCTGGTAACTAAAGATCCTTATTACATAACCATGTGCGAAGAATTATTCGGCCCGGTTTTAACGATCTATGTTTTTGAAGACAATGACTTTGAAAAAACACTTGATATTATAGACAAAACCTCCATTTATGCCCTGACAGGTGCTGTTTTAGCGCAAGACCGTTATGCATTGGCTCAGGCTACACATGCCCTTAGAAATGCCGCAGGTAATTTTTATATCAATGATAAGTGCACAGGGGCAGTGGTTGGACAACAACCATTTGGTGGTGCCAGAGGATCAGGAACGAATGATAAAGCCGGCTCAATGATCAATTTATTACGATGGGTGTCGCCAAGAGTAATCAAAGAGACGTTTGATCCTCCCAAAGATTACCGCTATCCATTTCTGGATAACGAATAAATAGGCGTGGGGAACTGAATATTTTCAGTTTTCTACAATTTAACCTCAAAAACCTAAGCTAAATTCAAAAAGGGCAAAATGTGGGTGTTATAGTTGCGGGGTTAAAATTAGATTTTGAAAAGCAATTCCTGTGTCTTATAGGTCAATTCAGTCCTTTCCTCCGGAGTAGTTCCGGCAAGAAATCGCGTTATATTTCCAAAATCAACAGCCGGAAGCCACCTCCTCCGGCAAGGTTTATTTTAACCGGGGCTGAATTTGATGGGGACGGACAGCCCGGCAAAAGAACGATCAACCGTTTGAGATAAACCCGGGTGGCAGCTGTAGCTTTTTGCCAGGCAGATTTTTATCCTTCAGATGCATTTTCAGGCAAAAACTACGGCAGAACACGGGACTACCATAACCGAAGAGGCACAGACTTTGCTTTACAAAACAAGAAAAATTAGTTAATCTTATCCCAACTAGATTTTATACCAAACCCACCTCAAAAATAATTATTTCACTTTCGACTCATCCAGCTTAAAGATTTTTCCAAGATTTTCGCTGGACTTGGCGGAAACCTGTAAGTCCTTTACGAGTCCGGTATTCAAATCTATAACCCATCCATGCAACTCCAGATCCTCTCGCTCACGCCAGGCATTCTGAACAATGGTTGTCTTACAAAGGTTGTAGACTTGCTCAATTACATTCAATTCAACCAAGCGGTTGAGTTTCAAATTTTCATCGGTGATGCGGTCAAGTTCATGGCTGTGAAGGCGATAAACGTCTTTGATATGCCTTAGCCAATTATCAATCAGGCCAAATTGTTTATTACTTAAAGCGGCGGCTATACCACCGCATCCATAATGACCCGAAACAATTACATGTTTCACTTTTAATACGTTAACCGCGTAATCTAGTACACTTAGCATATTCATATCAGAGTGAACACAAACATTCGCAATATTTCTGTGCACGAATACCTGACCGGGCTTAGTATTTGTCACTTCATTGGCTGGAACACGGCTATCTGAACATCCGATCCATAACACATCCGGTTCCTGACCCGCTGCTAATCTTTTGAAATAATCAGGATCTCTTTCGGTTTCAAAATTTACCCAATCCCGGTTACCTTGAAGCAACTCCTCGTACCCACGTCTTTGTCTATCATTTGTAGTCTTTGCCATATTCTCTGATTCTTCCATTATTTACTTTCTTAATAAAAAAGGTGAACTAAAAGAAATACCTGACTAGATTTATGGCGAATTTCTTCTTCATATTTATATAAATCAAGAATTAACTGCCTTTCTTAGCACAGCCATAAA
>CAMBFY010000043.1 GCA_945865415.1 Sphingobacterium thalpophilum | reverse complement strand
ATTCCTGGGTATTGGCATAAATAAAAAATCCCGCACCTATGAATGGGATTGTAAAATTGAAAAAAAAATATGAATCAAATATTAAATTCACGTTAAGTATGAAGCGCGAACTTCATTTGTTTATATTTTATCAGTCGGATCTGGCATTTTCGTCTCCTCAGATTTAGTTGAAGCTATTGCTTTTGCTGGTTTTGAACCCGGGTTTTTGACACCTGAAGCCTTTACATTTGGAGCAACACTGGCAGACTTAGCTGTTGATTTAGATGCTGCAGGAGTAGATGTGCTCTTTTGTGTTTTAACTCTTGGTTTGCTTGCAACAACCTTTGCTGAACTTGTTCCGGCAGTGACCAGTCTGGGCATTTTTGTTTTCAAGGCAGTTTTACTAACTCTTGCAATTACTTTCTCGGCCTTTTTAATGGCAGATTCTACAGACTTAGCAGCAGTGACAGCTGTTTTACTGATTACTTTTTTTGGCTTCAGACTTTTTGGTTTGGCTTCCAATTTATCCTCAACTGCATTCTTCACATCGTTGTATTTACCAGCAATCTTTTTAGCTAAAGCCTTACTGGTTTTTTTAATCTCTTTTGAGAAATTTTCTGCATCGTGCCCAAGACTATTCATTGCCTCAAAGAACTTATCAGATATTGTGGTCTCTAATTGTTTTTTAACAACTCGTTTTGTTTTCTTTTTTACGTCCTTTACGGATGTTTTTACTTTATTTGCTTTCATGATGATTCTTTTAGAGAATTGTAATCTTTGGATGCAGTATTTTAAAGATATTAACAAAAATTGATTAACCATACAATAATAATTATGCCAACTTTTGACATCGTAAGTAAGATTGACGGACAAACCCTCGATAATGCAATCAATACAGCAAAAAAAGAGATTCTCAATCGTTATGATTTTAACGATTCAAAAAGTACCGTGGAACTCGACAAAAAGACAAATGAAATCACCATAGTCACCGAAAATGATATGCGCCTTAAAGCTATTCAGGATGCAATAATATCCAGAATGGTAAAACATCATCTTGATCCTGGTAGTATGGATCTTGGAAAAGAGCAATACGCATCAGGAAATATGTTGCGCAAGGAAATAAAAATAAAAGAAGGAATAGATAAAGAAGCAGCCAAAAAGATTGTTAAAAAAATTAAGGATAGCGGCCTGAAAGTACAAGCATCTATTATGGATGACCAAGTTAGGGTTCAGGCTAAAAAAATAGATGATTTGCAGGCTGTAATTGCTCTATGCCGAAGCGATGATTTTGGGCAGCCATTGCAGTATATCAATATGAGAAACTAGGGTTAAATTGACACTTGTCAATTGATAGTTGACAATTACCAAAATCTTCCAATTGTCAACTGGTAATTAGTTAAACCGTCTCCATATCTTTCTTTTCCTAATCATCCATATCCATGATGTAACTTTTTTTTATAAAGAATTCGAATAAATATTTTGATTCTTTAGACAAAGGGATGTTTCTGGTTGTAATAATCTGTTTGTTTTTCTTATCGAGCTAAGGTGAGGAATTTAACCTTACATTCTTACTGAATAAATCACTGATAGAAGCTAATAAATTATCCCTGTAATTTTCGCCATAATTACTGGAGTTTAATATATTTTTACGGTTGGCACTATTGGTAGATATTCCTACACGCTCCGAACTACATCGTGAAAGGTATTGGGTAAAACTACAATTTAGAAACTTAGCGGCAATTTAAATAGAAAAGGCAGAGGGCTAACCTCTGCCTTTAAGGATGAAATAAAATGAAAATTAGTCTATTGTAATCTCTCTTGACAAGATTTTTGCTTCTTCCCTCTTCGCAACACTGATAAACAAAATCCCATCCTTGTACTCTGCGCTAATTTTAGCCTGATCAGCTGTATCAGGCAAGGTAAATGTTCGCATGAAAGATTTGTAATTATACTCAATTCGATTATACTTCTTGGTTTCATCAGACGCTGTGGTCGCTACTTTCCTTTCTGCTGATACACTCAGGAGATTGTGCTCCAGATTGATTTTAAAATCTTCTTTTTTAAGCCCCGGAGCAGCTAGCTCAATGTGAAATTCATTTTCATTTTCAGCAATATTAACTGCCGGATGACGATTTATAGTACTTTTAGCCAAAAAAGGATCGGCATTAAAAAACGATTCAAATACATCGTTGTAAACCGGTTTAAATACTTTGTTTGTGTTTCCATTTGCAAATTTTACTAGTGCCATTTTGATATCCTCCTAAATTTTTAATTTTTATTTAAAACCATACGTCAATGTGTATACCATTTTGCATATTGCGTAAAATAAGGGCTAAATGCAAGCCAAAATGGCGGTTTAAAATATTTTATACCGACAAAATGTCAATTTTCACATGAAAGGATTTCATTTCAACATTCAAATTCCCCTTCGATTTTCAGATATAGATGCTCTTGGCCATGTAAATAACGCTACTTATCTCACCTATTTTGAGATAGCGCGCTCGGCTTATTGGGAAGAAATTATTGAATGGGACTGGAAATCACTCGGAATCATAATCAGAAAATCTGTTGTTGAGTACATTAAGCCAATAATACTAGCAGACAAGATATTTGCCTATGTCAGAACATCAAAAATCGGGAATAGTAGTTTCGAACTGGAATATGTACTAGTCAAAAAAAATAATGGGATTGAGGAAATATGCACATCCGGCCATACAACTTGCGTAAGTTTTAACTATTTAAATCAAAAGCCAGTGAGAATCCCCGAACATCAGCGTCAATTGATGGAAAAAAGCATGAAACTCAACCTTAAATAATCAAATTTGGGAAATCTGATTGCATGTATTAGAATATTTTACCCGGATTAAGGATTCCTTTGGGATCAAAAATTGATTTAATTCCACGCATCAGGTTGAGATGAACTTCAGAATATTTAATGTCCATGTACTCCCGTTGCACTAATCCTATTCCATGTTCACCAGATATGGTACCTCCAAGCGAAACTGTTAATTCAAATATTTGTCTTACACCTTCTTTTAGTTTAGTATTCCAGTCATCATCAGACATATTACCTTTAATGATATTGACGTGCACATTTCCATCTCCTGCATGCCCATAACAAATGGACTGAAATCCAAATCTGGATCCTATTTCTTTTATGCCATGAATTAATTTTGCCAGCTCTGCCCTTGGCACCACTGTATCTTCCTCCTTATAAACTGAATTCGACTTAACTGACAAAGGCATGGTACGCCGGAGTCTCCATATAGCTTCCTTTTGAGCCGCCGTGTCAGCAAAAAGAACATCAGAGCAGTAATTATTCTCAAGTACTTCATTGATCTTTTCGCATTCAGCAACAAGGACATCCATGTCATTACCATCTACTTCTATCATTAAAAATGCCTGCACATCGTCCTTTAAATCAAATTGAAAGTGATCATATTCAATTACCCATTCAACCGCCCTTCTCTCCATAAATTCGAGAGTAGATGGGGTTACGCCTGCACGAAAAATTGCAGATACCGCATCGCAAGCCTGTTCAATTCCTGGAAAAGAGGCAAGCATGACGATATTTTGTGTAGGACTCGGGATTAGCTTTAACACTATTTTGGTTATAATTCCGAGTGTACCTTCAGAACCAATCATCAACTGGGTTAGATTGTAGCCTGAAGCATACTTCAATGTGTTCGCTCCAGTCCAAATTATTTCACCATCAGGTAATACAAGCTCCATATTCAAAACATACTCCCTGATTGTACCATATTTTACTACTCTTGGCCCTCCACTACCATGTGCTACGTTTCCACCGATAAAACAAGAGCCTTTACTACTGGGATCAACCGGATACAGCAATCCCTTTTCAGCAACAGCATTCATAAATACTTCGGTTATAACTCCTGGTTCAACCGTAGCCTGAAGATTGCGCTCATCTATTTCAATAATCTTATCAAACCTCTCCATCGATAGCAATAGTCCGCCCATCACGGCTAAGGCCCCTCCACTTAATCCTGTTCCCGCACCTCTCGGAGTCACAGGAATCATGGATCGGTTGCACAATTTAAATAGCTGTGAAATCTGCTCTTTGGTATTCGGTCTGACAACAACTTCGGGGAAAAAGATCAAATCTTCCGTCTCATCCTGAGCGTATTTTTCTAGTTTAACAGGATCTGTGAAAACATTATCGGTTCCAATAATTTCAATTATTTCCGCTAAAATATCCTTACTGATCCGGTTAAAAGACATATTATCTGCTGAACGAAAGCTCAATGGTTGAATTATTTATTTGGACACCCAAGGGTGGATGCATTTTTCGGATAATGACCCGAATTATCTGTACAGTCAAAAATTCATGCCTGATCCGTTCGAGTATACTATGGGCTACAGTTTCTATTAATTTACGTGGAATATTCATTTCTTCGGAAGCGATATGCAATAATCGCTCATAATTAACAGTATTGGATAGCTCATCACCGCCAGAATCAACTACCTCTATTTCTGTTTCAATATCAACAATAAATTCCGTACCCAGTATTTGCTCTTCCGGATAAAATCCATGATAAGAAAAAAAACGAGCGCCGTTCAAGCTTACCTTTTGTTTGATAATTCCCATTACACAAAAATAGTTTAATTAAAATATACGCCGAGAAAGAAGCGGCCAATTAATTATTTATATTTTCAAATATTACCTCAAACAAAAAATAAAAATTAGTTCATAATCTCCAAATTCATATATTGTTGTTTATTTATCAAAAGAATCATTTCAATTCCGCTTAAGCGGCCAATAAACAAGGAATTAAACCAATGAAAAGAATCATTTTACTCTCCATCATTTCAACTGTTATCCTGAACAGTACTTTTGCACAGCAAAAAGCAGACCCAAAAGATACAGAGGCCTGGTCACCAGTCCCGAAAATAG
Source organism: Sphingobacterium thalpophilum (assembly GCA_945865415.1). GTDB lineage: Bacteria > Bacteroidota > Bacteroidia > Sphingobacteriales > Sphingobacteriaceae > Daejeonella > Daejeonella thalpophilum_A. The sequence continues at coordinate 10,478 of CAMBFY010000043.1, read as the reverse complement.
TAAGTCCGGCGAAAACCATCTTGACTGCCCCCGAAGATGCAATTATACTTTTTGGAGGAAAGGATCTTAATCAATGGCAAACAGCTAAAGACCAGTCTGAAGCGAAATGGACTGTAACTAATGGACAATTCACTGTCAAAAAAGGCACAGGCAACATTCAAAGCAAAAAATCATTCCTGAATTATCAAATGCACATAGAATGGTTTATTCCTGAAAATATTACTGGATCAGGACAAGCAAGAGGAAATAGCGGCATTTTTCTGGGCTCTACAGGTAATGGAGATGAAGGTTACGAATTACAGGTACTCGATTCTTATGGCAACACAACATATAGTAACGGTCAGGCCGGAAGTATCTACAAGCAATTTATACCATTAGTAAACGCATCCAGAAAGCCGGGAGAATGGCAGTCTTACGATATAATCTGGACTGCACCATTATTTAATGAAAATGGCAGCTTGAAATCAGCGGCAAGAGTGAGTGTATTGCATAATGGTTTATTAATCCAGAATAACATAGAACTTAAAGGTGAAACAGTTTATGTTGGGCCTCCTTTCTATAAGAAACACGGAGCCCTACCGATAAAATTACAAGACCACGGTGATCCAAGTGAAGCAATTAGCTTTCGTAACATTTGGATCAGGGAATTATAAGAAGGACTTTTTGCTAAAATATAAAGTTAATTACCTTGATAATGTCTCATTTGAGATATTTTAAAACTTTGTTTTACAATATCCTCAGAGCCTCATGTCTTTTAAAATCTTTAATACTAATATTTCAGTTTTTTTGGCTTGAATATTGAATAATTGTGTTCAAATCTATCAGGAAATGAAAAATCAATTGATCTTAATCTGTCTAAGTGTATCGCTCCTCATAACAGGCTCTTGTGCTGTGAATCCAGTTACAGGTAAAAAACAGGTTGTTTTGATGTCGGAGAGCCAGGAAATTGCCATGGGCGCAGCTACTGATCCAGAAATAGTAGCTCAATATGGTCGTTATGAAGATAAAATCCTGCAGGATTTCATTACTCAAAAAGGAAATGAAATGGCCGCGATATCGCACCGTCCTGATCTAAAGTATGAATTTAAAATTGTTGACTCAGAAGTTTTAAATGCATTTGCAGTACCTGGTGGATATGTATATTTCACAAGGGGTATTATGGCTCACTTTAATAATGAAGCTGAGTTTGCAGGCGTTTTAGGACACGAAATAGGTCATATCACGGCCAGACATTCTGTTACACAACAAACTAAAGCCATTCTTGGTCAGGTAGGATTGATTGGAAGTATGATTCTTGTTCCGCAGGTTGAAGAATTTGCTGAGCCGTTATCACAGGGATTGGAATTGTTATTCCTGAAATTCGGACGGGATGCTGAACGTCAATCGGATGAACTTGGAGTTGAATATTCCTCAAAAATAGGCTATGATGCAAAGGAAATGGCCGGATTTTTCAATACCCTTGAAAGACAAAGAATAGGCAGCGAGAGTGCAGAATTACCGGATTTCATGTCCACTCACCCCAACCCGGGAGACAGAAATAGTGCTGTAAGCAAGCTGTCTGACGAATGGAAAAAGAAATTAAATCTTATTGATCCTAAAGTAAGCAGGGATAGTTATTTAAAGAAAATTGAAGGTCTGATTTATGGTGAAGATCCTAAACAAGGTTTTTTAGAGAACAGTGTATTTTACCATCCTGTATTAAAATTTCAGTTCAAAACTCCACAGGGCTGGAATTATCAAAATACACCCGAGGAAGTACAATTTGCCCCAACGGATGGCAAGGCTATTCTCATGATGACATTAATTCCCGGAAATTCATTACAGGAAGCAGCAAGCAATGTGGTGCAAAAAAACAACCTGCAGGTTTTAGAATCAAATCAAGTCACAGTCAATGGATTGAATGCAATATCAATGTTAGCAGATGTAAAAGCAGAACAACAACAACAGGAATCAACCGTAAGAACTTTATCTTACTTGATAAAATACAACAACACTGTTTATCATATACTTGGCGCAACTTCGGAAACTGATTTTAATACCTACTCTCAAAACTTTCTTCAAACAATGAAGAATTTTAAAGAGTTAAAAGATGTTTCTAAATTGAACAAACAGCCAGAAAGAATAAGAATTAAACCAGTTAAACAAAGTGGAACCCTTAAAATGGCTCTGAATAGTTACAACATGGCTGAAAGCAGACAGGAAGAAATTTCGTTACTCAATGGTATGCAACTAAGCGACAGAGTTTTAGCAGGTTCGCTAATAAAAATTATTGGGAAATAAAAAACGCTTTTTTTAATTTAAACTCAAACTCAAAGCCGCATTTCACCCAATTATATGATTTGAAATTCTTAGATTTGGCCTAGCCTAATTATTCAATTTTATCCCATACTATATTCCTTTATGAACAAATTCTGGAACAATTTAATAGGGACAAATCAAGATTTCTCTCTTGAATCAAGGATATTTCATTCTTTTTGTATAGTAGCCTTCTTTATTCTTCTTATAGCCATTCCATTAGATCTCATTTTGGGATTACCAATCCCAGCCTTAATTGCTTTTTTAGCCTTAGTCATCCAAAGCGGACTATATCATTTGTCGAGGTTTAAATTTAAAACAGAAATCAGCCAACGGTTATCGATATTTCTGATTCATTTTTTTCTCATACTTAATTATCTATTTAATTCAGGGATTCAAGGACCCAGTTTATTATTATTTCTTGCCATATTTTTTCTGATCATCGCATTATCAAAACCCATAGAATATTGGGTTTTCATTAGCTTAAACTTAGTAGTAGTCACTTGTCTTCTATTAATGGAATTTTTAAATCCGCAATTAGTTGAAAAGTCATATAAAGGTCCTGAGTTCTATTTTGGGGATATTTTCATTACTTATATCTTAAGTGTACTAATCATCTTGATCGGCTTACATTACATAAAAAAGAATTATTACATCAGCCAAAATTTAATAGAAACGAAAGCTATAGATTTAGAGCGTATAAACTTTACAAAAAATAAATTATTTACCATCGTATCTCATGATTTGAGAACTCCTTTGGCCACAGTTAGAAACTATTTAGAAATTCTATCCTATTTAGAACCTGGAAAAGAGAACTGGCAGGAAATACAAAGTAATCTGATTGAGATGATTCAAAATACGGACAATATGCTATCCAATATCCTGATGTGGTCCACTTCACAGATGGAAGGAATATCAATTGAGAAAAAAAATATATTTCTGGCCGAAACTCTGTTACCTATAATCAGGGTTTTTCAACCAATTGCATGTTCAAAGCAAATAAAATTAACTGTAGACATTGACTCAGATTTAAAAGTAATGGCCGATGAGAACATGCTTCAGCTGGTTATTAGAAATATATTAAGCAATGCAATTAAGTTTACCAATAACGGAGGATTCATTAAATTAATAGTTGAGTCCGATCATACAAACTACGTAATCAGGATTAGTGACAACGGGATAGGAATGACAGATCAGATTAAAGATTCTATATTCAGTCTTAAAGCTCAATCTTCATTTGGAACTAAAAATGAAAAGGGCGTTGGCCTGGGACTTAATTTAAGCAAAGAATTTACGGAAATACAGGGCGGCAGAATTTGGTTTGAAAGCACACACAAAATGGGGACTACCTTCTTTATCGCTCTGCCAATAGCCTGACCATCAATTCTGTATTGTATTTCAGTACCTGTAAAATAATCGGATCTATCATTGGGATGTTACCTTGAGAAGTTTGCCACTTTTTAAAACTTGCCACTTTAGCCTTTTTTTAGTAAATTTGTAAAAAAGCACAAGCTATTCTTTTTCATGCCTGCTGATCAATTCGACTGATTCTGATTTCTTTCCATAATACAAAAGAACAATCCTGATCAATTCCATTGTTGAATTTTCAATGCCTCCCTGGCTGCATACATTCGAACCGGATAGTAATAAAAAAAAATATAGATATGGCAAAATCCCAGGCAACCTTCATGAAGAAGCAGCTAGAAAAAAATAGAGCAAAGAAAAAAGAAGATAAAGAACATCGCAAGCAGGAACGCAAACAAAACTCAAATGGCGGGAAATTGGAAGATATGCTTGCATATGTAGATGAGAATGGTGAAATTTCATCTACCCCTCCTGATATCAAACAAGTCCAAAGACCTACAAATCGCTAATTCAATACATGATCGTACCAAGTATTTAAAGAAGTTTGCAGAATTATGTTTTTGGGAATGGGGGCAAAGCCATCCAAAGTATAAAATCCGCTATTGAGACCTTATCATCGGCTACAACAAACTTATCATAAATCTCACTATAGTAAGCACAATAAACTTGACCAGCATCATTAATAAAACATCCATAGCCTATTGATACTAAGTGCGAAGTGCGAATATTGTTTTCATTTTTTTTGATTGTTGATCAAGTGTACATGGCTATTCTAAGCCGGCATAGACCTAGCTGGCAGGATGCAGCAAGAATTCGGTAAGCGCAGGAAAACTGTCGGTAAAAAACCATCCAATATGACATCAGATTTATATTAAATGAAATTCCATTTACGTAATTTTGAAAAAACTAATCATATGCAACACCAGGACTCAGCCGCGAGAGATATTCACAAGTCAACTAAAAAAGATCTTTACGAAGCACCAGATTACTTTTTGGTTGATGACCTATTAACTGAAGAACACAAACTTATACGTGATACCGTAAGAGCCTGGGTTAAGAAAGAAGTAAGTCCGATTATTGAAGATTTTGCTCAAAGGGCTGAATTCCCACGACATTTAATTCCGGGTCTGGCATCTTTAGGGGCATTTGGACCCACTATACCAGTAAATTATGGCGGTGCAGGATTGGATTATCTTGCATATGGTCTGATGATGCAGGAAATTGAGCGGGGCGATTCGGGAATACGGTCAACCGCTTCAGTACAGGGATCGCTGGTCATGTATCCAATATACGCTTACGGTTCTGAGGAGCAAAGAATAAAGTTTCTTCCTAAACTAGCATCAGGTGAATTTCTGGGATGCTTTGGATTAACTGAGCCTGATCATGGCTCAGATCCTGGGAGTATGATCACCAATATTAAAGATATGGGAGATTATTACCTCCTGAATGGATCAAAAATGTGGATATCGAATTCTCCCTATGCCGACATTGCAGTTGTATGGGCTAAAGACGAAGAAGGTAAGATCAGGGGGCTAATTGTTGAAAAAGGTATGGACGGCTTTTCTGCTCCAGAAATTCATAGTAAATGGAGTTTAAGAGCTTCTGCCACAGGCGAACTGGTGTTCAATAATGTAAAAATTCCCAAGGAAAATCTATTTCCGAATATAAGCGGGATCAAAGGTCCGCTTGGATGCTTAAACCAGGCGCGTTATGGAATAGCCTGGGGTGCATTAGGCGCGGCAATGGATTGCTATGATACGGCACTACGATATTCTAAAGAGCGGATGCAATTTGGACGGCCGATAGGTGGGTTTCAACTCCAGCAAAAAAAACTGGCTGAAATGATTACAGAAATTACTAAAGGACAACTTTTAGTATGGCGGCTTGGGGTACTCAAAAATGAAGGCCGTGCAACACCTGCGCATATATCCATGGCCAAAAGAAACAGTGTAGAAATTGCAATAAATATTGCACGTGAAGCAAGACAGATTCTCGGAGGTATGGGAATAACCGGAGAATATCCTATAATGCGCCATATGATGAATCTTGAATCAGTTGTTACTTATGAAGGTACCCACGATATTCACTTATTAATCACCGGAATGGATATTACAGGTCTGAATGCTTTTCAATAAGCATTAGAACAGTTATCTGCAGACCCAGTTAAGACTAAGTCTTCCAAATACAAAAAGGATAAATAGAAACTTTGATTTAGATGATAAGATATTTTCGAGGATGAATGTTTTCATTATTTTCATCAATAAGAATAGAAATAATTATCACACGTAGTTCAATATAAAGAAGGCCAAAAGATAGTACTATAATTAGAGAAGGCTCTAGATTAATTTTTTTTGATTTTAGAAAGCAATACCTGTGATTTATAGGCATCTTCAGCCCTTTCCTCCGGCGTATTTCCGGCAAGGAGTTGCGTTCTATTTCAAATTATCAATTGCCGGAAGATACTTCCTTCGGCAAGGTTTATTCTACCTGATGCTGTTTTCCATTGGGACGGGCAGCCCGGCAAAAGGACTATTTGCAGTTTTAAACAAACCATGAATAAAAAACTTTTTGATCAAGAATAGACAGATTTTACCCGCTCTCTTAAATTATATCCAGAGGCCATTACCTCTCCATAAGCACCGGCCGTTCTGATTGCTATAACATCTCCACGCTTTGATTCAGGCAACTCAATTTCCTTACCAAAACAATCTGTACTTTCGCAAATCGGACCGACCACATCATAGGATACTTGAGGATTTGTAGAATCTGCACTAATATTTTCAATCTTATGATAGGCCTGATATAATGCAGGTCGCATTAGTTCTGTCATTCCTGCATCAAGCACTAAAAAATTCTTTTTTATTCCATTCTTCACATAAAGTATACGACTAATCAGGCTTCCACATTGGGCCACCAATGCTCTTCCAAGTTCAAAATGAACTTCCTGACCTGTCCTGCGCTGAAGGAATTTATCATAGATCTCAAAAAAACCCTGAAAATCATTAATATTATTCTCGTCAGGATGATGATAATCAACTCCAAGACCACCGCCAACATTTAAAACCTTAAGATCGAAACCACGTTCCATAAACCAGGTGTTCAATTCATTTACTTTTAAACACAATCTTTTAAATACATCAAGATTTGTAATCTGAGAACCTACATGAAAATGAATTCCAATTAATTTGAGATTTGAAGATCTCTTTAGCTCATCAACACATGCAGGCAATTCCCATTGATTGACTCCAAACTTATTCTCTTCAAGTCCGGTAGTGATGTAATGATGTGTATAGGCATCTACATTCGGATTAATTCGAATAGCAACTTTGGCCACTTTACCCTGCTTTAAAGCAAGTTCATTGATTACTCCCAGTTCCTGTACTGATTCAACATTGAAACAATATATGTTATTGCTGAGAGCATCGCTGATCTCTCTGTCTGACTTTCCAACACCCGCAAAAACAATCTTTACGGGATCAAAGCCTATTTCAATTGCCTTTTTTACCTCATTACCACTGACGCAATCAGCCCCGAAACCAGATTTCCGGATTGCTTTTAAAACCTGCTCATTAAAGTTGGCCTTAAGTGCATAATGTACATGAAAAGCAAACTTTTCTGAAGCCTCCTTGCAGAGCATTAACGTTTGATCCAATAAGTTCAGATCATAATAATAAAAAGGCGTTTCTAAATTTTGGAAACGGGCAACAAGATCCCTGTTAAACATATAAATTCTATAATCCGCCCAAGGCAGATACTAATTTTATTCAAATAAACGATTATGTAAAGACCTAAGAGCTTCAACCTTATCTCCATCATGGACCAACATGGAAATATTGAATTGGCTTCCACCATATGAGATCATACGAATTGGAATATGCTTCAGGGCTTCAAATACCCGGGCAGCAAAACCGTGTTTATCTGACCCAAAATCCCCTACCACACAAATAATTGTTTGATTATAATCCACTTCAACTGTACCCCAATGATTAAGTTCCTTAATTATTTCTGAGATATTACTGATATCATCAATGGTAACTGATACAGCTACTTCTGAAGTTGTGATCATATCAATTGGCGTTTTATACCGCTCGAAAATCTCGAATACCCTTCTCAAAAAACCATAAGCCAATAACATTCTGCTGGATTGAATTTTTATGGCTGTAATCCCATCTTTTGCAGCAATTGATTTAATTTTACCGCGCTCACTGTCATTGGTTATCAAAGTCCCGGCGGCTCTGGGTTCCATGGTATTCAATAAACGAACAGGTACTTTAAATTTTTGGGCAGGAAAAACACTTTGAGGGTGAAGGATTTTAGCCCCAAAATAAGCAAGCTCAGCAGCTTCATCGAATGATAATCTTGCAATTGGTTTTGTACCCTTAACAATACGCGGATCGTTATTATGCATCCCATCAATATCAGTCCAGATTTGAACTTCTTCAGCACGAATTGCAGCACCGAGTAATGAGGCTGTATAATCGCTACCTCCCCTTCTTAAATTGTCAATCTCACCAAATGAATTCCGACAAATATACCCCTGAGTTATGAAAAGATTAGTTTCGGGGTCAAGTAAGGGTTGAATATGCTCACTTATAAAATCAATAATAGGTTCATTATCCTCATCAATCTTCATAAACACCAGAGCAGGAAGCAATTTAGACTTTACCCCAATCTCTGTAAGATAAAAATGATACAAGGTTGTAGAAATAAGTTCGCCCTGTGCCAAAATAATCTTTTCTTCAATTGTTGTGAAATGTGCATTCGCAAATGAAGAAATTAAATTGAAATGATAATCAATTAGATTCTTTCCATTTTCCAAACCCTCTTCTGAAGAAAAAAGTTCTTTAACAAAAGAATCATATTTTGCTTTTAGGGAAGCTGTAAGTAGGGCTGCTTTAGTTTTATCGGCTGCTAGATAGGCTTGTGAAATCTCCAGCAAGCTATTTGTAGTTCCTGAAACCGCAGAAAGTACCACAATTTGTCTTTCCTGGGGGTCTATAATTTCTAATAATTTTTTGATTCGATCTGGACTGCCAACCGATGTTCCTCCGAACTTTAGTACCTTCATTTAATCTTGAATTTGAGATTGCAGCAAATGATTTTTATACTTGTGCAACAAGAAGTTAAAATTAGGAAAAAGCATCTTATTATTCACATTGAATATAATTGTTTTTATTCCTTCCGTATAGCAATGCATGTGCTTAAAATCGTGTCTTTACGGGAATAAGAAGTTCATATGGGAATCTAACTGATCAAAGTTAAATTTGGCATCTAAAATTCGTTAAAACAAAGAATTCGTTAAGCCTTAAATAAAAAAAATAGATGAAAAAACTGGAAATCAATATTTTAAATAAGATCAACAACTGGCTTCAGGGAAGCTATGATGAAGCGACTAAAAAAGAAATAAACGATTTACTAGGATCAGAATCATTCACTGAACTGACTGATTCTTTTTATAAGGACCTTGAATTTGGAACCGGCGGACTTCGCGGCACTATGGGCATCGGTTCTAATCGTATCAATAAGTACACCATTGGAACTGCAACCCAGGGATTATGCAATTACCTGCTTAAGAAATATGCCGGGGAAAAGCTAAGCGTTGCCATTGCACATGATAGCAGAAACAAATCCGACTACTTTGCAAAAATTACCGCTGAGGTGTTCTCAGCCAATGGAATACATGTTTATTTTTTCAAAGAGTTAAGACCAACTCCAGAGCTTTCATTTGCTATCCGACACCTGGGATGCAAGAGCGGGGTTATGATAACCGCATCTCATAATCCCAAGGAGTATAATGGCTACAAGGCTTATGGCTCGGACGGGGGTCAGTTTAAGTCACCCGATGATCAAATGGTTATGGATGAAGTTTCGGCTATAGGAGATATTAATGAAATCAAGTTCAATCGGATTGACAAAAATATTGAATTTATTTCTGAGGAGATCGATGAGCTTTATCTGCAAAAAATTGCTGAGCTTTCTGTTTTTCCGGAAGCTATCCAAAGGCAACAAAATCTCAAAATAGTCTACTCCCCCATTCATGGTACAGGAATTACCCTGGTTCCTGCTGCATTAAAACGCTTCGGTTTTGGTAATGTAAGCATCGTGGAAGAACAGGCAATTCCGGATGGAAATTTTCCAACTGTAATTTATCCAAATCCGGAGGAGAAAGAGGCCCTTTCCCTGGCAATTTCCAAAGCCATTAAAAACGATGCTGACCTGGTACTTGCCACTGACCCTGATGCTGACCGGGTGGGTATCGCTATAAAAAATAATGAAGGTGAGTTTATTTTATTGAATGGAAATCAAACCGGAAGTCTTTTGATATATTATTTATTGAATGCATGGGAGCAAAAAGGGAAACTCACAGGGAATGAATACATTGTTTCAACTATTGTAACTACCCAACTGATCGGGGATATCGCAAAATCAAAAAATGTAAGTTTCTATGAAACGTTGACTGGTTTCAAATGGATCGGAGCTCTAATTACAGAATTTCAGGGAAAGAAAACCTTCATTGCCGGCGGGGAAGAGAGTTATGGATACCTCGTTGGTGAGTTGGTAAGGGATAAAGACGCAGTGATATCTTGTGCATTTATTGCAGAAATGGCTGCTTTTTATAAAGACCAGGGTAGTAGTCTTTACCAGACAATGCTCAAAATGTACCAAACCTATGGATTTTATAAGGAGAAGCTTGTTTCTATCACTAAAAAAGGTAAAACAGGTGCTGAGGAAATTAAATCTATGATGGAACGATTTCGTGTAAACACTCCTGAGAGCCTTGGAGGATCAAAAGTTATCTGTCTGAAAGACTATGAACT
>CAMBFY010000042.1 GCA_945865415.1 Sphingobacterium thalpophilum | reverse complement strand
TTCCTTTAAGCGCTTTACTTCCTCATCGTTATGCACAATATCGCCAAGACAAAACAGGTAACCGTCTTCTGCAAGAATTTCTTCGGCCATATCAATGGCATAAACCACTCCAAAACAGAATCCAGAATCCTGATCAATTGTTACCTTTAGATTATATTTCATTGTTTTAACTCAATTGCTGAAATTCACCCGATAAATTACAAAAATACGAAAATGTTTGTCAGATGGCCCATAAATTAAGGGCAAGGAAAAAACATAGCTGAGCAAAAAGAAGAACCACTGCTGCTTTATTTTTCTTATTGAAATTGGAAGCAGAAAAAAACAGAAACAGACAATAAGAAAAAACATACCATCCTAAATAGTTTTGAACTGGAATAACTCCTTCAAACCAGGACCAATAATCAAACCTGATAGCAACCGGTTCAATCAGAAAGTCAATTCCTAATAAAATACCTGCACCAAAAGCTGAGAACAACCATTTACTTTTAAAATTGAATGTTTCTAGAAATACACCGGTACTGTAAACCAAAATCAACCAATTTACTCCGATCAGCAAAGGAGTAGCCCACAACTTAATTCCTAATGCAGTTCCATAGATATAATCACCAAAAATCTGACCGGTATTAACTCCGATTACCTCAATAAAAAATCCTGCCAGATAGACACCAACAGTAAATTTGATTAAGCCCAGAGATCTGTCATTAACGGTGACGAGCATTAGTCCGAGCATTAATAATAAATGATAAGGAACCAGCTTAATAAAAAGTAGTTCCAAAGCCGGTGTCAGAAATCCATAGAGACCCACAATGTGAAATAAAACAATGATTATGCTACAAAATAGTGTCTTGTTCATGATCAGCTTTTAATTATTCTACCTTTCCATAATATAGTTTTAGTGAAATGCTTTTTCACAGATTGAACTGAAATAAACAACATGCACATTATTTGAAATGGGTGCATTAACAGATTCCGCCAGACACTCTGCCCTGAAAGAAGTGAAATCATTATTCTGCTTAAAACAATCAGAGATAAGGCAAACATAACCAATTGAATATCTAGAAAGTAAGCGATAGCTATAGGTCCAAGAACCACAAGCATAAGGTAAAAAAACAAGCCGAATATATTATAATTGAATCCTGCAAAAAAATTCTTACTAAAACCCTCAATAGCCTCAGAAAATGAACGATACATTCGGCAGTGAATGTACCCATTAGCGAGAAGAGCTTCAGCTGCGTATCCATTGACCTTTATTAGTTTCATGATCTCAATATCCTCAACCACCTTTCCTTTTACCTCCTCATGCCATTGATTAGATTTATAATTAGCTGTTTCAAACATCATAAACTGACCGCTTGCCGCCGAGAAAGAGGGATTTGCTGACAACCTTACCAGGCGCAGTGGCAAAAGATTGAGTAGTAGAAAGTGCATCAGTGGAACTACTAATCGTTCACCCGGGGTAATGGTCACCTGATCGGTGAAAATACTAAGCAGACTGAGCTTATTTAATTTCATACGGTGAATGGAGCTGTTAATTAGCCCATCAGAAATTGTTTCATCTGCATCCAGAAAGATCAGGTATTTACCATTTGCCAACGATGCAAGTTGCGAACAGGCAAAGTTCTTACCCAGCCAGACCTTAGGTAATTCCTTACCTTTAACTATTTTAAAACGGCTATTGGTTTCACAAAAATCAGAGCAAAGCTTGAAAGTATGATCTGAAGAATGATCATCAAGTATGATAACTTCATAATTTTGATAATCCTGATTAAGAATTGAATCAAGAAGATCTAAGATATTAAGCTCCTCATTTCTCGCCGGGATTAGGATTGAAACTGAATCATTGTATTTTTTTGCGGACTTGGTCAATTTCGGATTGGAAATGAAGTTAAACAGAGTTACTGTAAACCTTAGAATAAGAAAGAAATAAATAAGGTAAATAAAAATCATGCTTATACTTGAAGCGCAGTCTGTTTTTGACGCGATGTTCCATAATGTTTGTTATACGCACTCTTAATGAGTTGCAGACTCGTAAATTCTGCTCCTTCCCAATCCTGAAGATAACAAGTTAATATCGGCTTTCGATGTTGAAAATAATCTAAAAAACTTGCAGCAAAAATATACTGAAATTTTCTGTTTGAGCTATTAATCAGATTAATTAGACCTTTTTGAAACAGGACTTCTTCCACGTGTCCGGAGTAAAGTCTGCCCTGGGGAAAAATAAGTACCAGATTTTCAGGATCATCAAGTAAATTTCCAGCATATTCCAAAGTTTGAATTGCACTTCTGGAATTCTTTTTTACCGAAAAACCACCCAAATACTTAAAAAACCAAACTTTTCGATAGTTTTCTTCTGATATCATTACATAGAACTTTTTTCTGAGATAGAGCCGATTAATCTGAAACATCAAAAAGCCATCCCACCAGGAGCAGTGGTTAGCAAGCAATAATATTGACTGATTGGTTTGAAACTTTATGTGATTAAATTTAAATTCTTGAAAGTCTGATCTAATAATTTTATTTATATACCAGGAGAAGAATTGAAAAATAATTTTATTCTGGCGAGGCTCAAGCATATTTAAAGATATAATTTTTTTAAGCGCAAGGAATAAATAAGCAAAACTTAGCCATATTACTTATTGATCAGGCCATCTACAATTTTTGCCGAAAGCAATGCAAGTGGTATTCCACCTCCGGGGTGTACACTGCCTCCTGCAAAATACAAATTCTTTATGGCGGATGAAAAATTAGCATGTCGCAAAAATGCAGAAAACTGGCTATTGGAACTGCTACCATATAATGAGCCTTGGTAAGAGAAGGTCTTTTTGTCAATCCCTCTTGGATCCAGAACAAATTCACAGGTAATCAGTCGACTTATGTCCGTTCCCAAAATCCTGGATAGCTTATTAATAATATTTTTTCTCGATACACGGATTAGTTCATCCCAATCCTGCCCCTGATTGGAGGGCACATTGATCATGGTGAACCAGTTTTCAGACCCTTCAGGAGCGTCTGAAGGATTACTTTTTGAACTGATTTGCACGTATACTGTCGGATCAGAAGATATGGTTTTCTCCTCCCATATCTGTCTGAATTCTTCCTGATAATCCTCTGTAAAAAATATATTATGAAGATCCATGTCGGGGAATCTTTCATTTATTCCCCAATAAAAGATGAGAGCTGAGCTGCTACGTTCCTGATTCTTTAATCTTTCAGGGACTTTGATATTTTTTAATAATCTAGTATAGGTATACCAAACATCCATATTGGAGATGATCATATCAGCGGGGTAACTTTTCCCTCCGCTACTTACCCCTCTTACCTTGTTATTTTGTATTTGTATTTCATCAACATAAGAATTAAAATAAAACTTAACATCAAGTTCAGTAGCCAGTTTAATAAGTGAAGTTACAATGGCATACATTCCTCCAACCGGGAAATATGCACCAAAATGTTGTTCAAAATGGGGAATTATATTTAGTGTAGCGGGGGCTTCGTAAGGATTTGACCCATTATATGTTGCATACCGATTAAAAAGGCGGACCGTTCTGCTATCACTAAACCTAGCTTCATTCGCCTGATTCATTGAACGGAAAGCATCAATTTTGGGAAATCGAAAAAGAGACTTAAGGGTTCTTAGATTCAGGTAGCTACCTAATTTATGAAGAGACCTCTGCAGAAAGACAGGATTGGTAATCTCATAAATATCCCCGCTCTTCTTCAAAAAATCCAGTACAGAACTAGCTGAATCGTTCGTTTTATCTGCTATTTCCTCAGCAAAAAGTTTAGGATCGGCAAATGCATGAATCCTTGTACCATCCTCGTAGTAATAATTACAAATGTTATCCAGCTTCTTGTATTGGAAATATTCCTTAGGATCTTTACCGGCAAGTCGAAAGAGCTCATCAACATTTTGAGGCATAGTAAACAAGCTGGGACCCGCATCAAAACGAAAAGATTCTAGCCAGAACTCAGAAAGTTTTCCGCCCGCCTGATCAGATGTTTCAAAAACCTCAACTTGATGACCCCTCAAAGCAAGCCGGATTGCTGTGGCAATACCTGCAATACCCGCACCAATAATAATGGCTTTAGACATAATGCGAAAATACGCTATTTCATTTTTAATTGAGATATTGATAAAAATATGACAGGAAGATTATTGAAGAAAAATACGCTATGATTTTGAACTAATGACCACAAATTCCTCATTCAAACCATTTGAACCAATCATTCTATACAAAATTGGGGCTAAGGCAACCCAAATTAAGGGTTTAATATTTAAGGGCATTCAGTACTCTGTACATCTTCTGCCTGACATCCGAACTACTTCCGTTGTAATTGTTTACTATAAATGAAAAAACTAATGGAGTTCCTGAAGCTGAAGTATGAAAACCGGCATAGGCGATCACATCACTGATAGAACCACTTTTCATTTTGATGTTATTGTAAAGCGGGAAACTATTGTAGTAGCTATCAAACCAACTCTCTTTTGGCAGGGATTGAAGTATTTTAGTCATTGTTGCAGTGGTGATGCGATTGGCGGGTGAAAGTCCGCTTCCATCATAAATATTCATTGAAGATGGATCGATCCCGATTTTTTTATTCCAGAATTCCTTTATCAGCTTCACCCCCTGACTTATCGTAATATCTTTCCCTTCTTTCCACGCGATGGTTTTTACAAGATGTTCACCAAACAGATTGATACTTTTCTGATTGAAACGATAAACTATTTGATCTAATGCAGGAGATTTATGTACAGATATAACCTTATTTTGAGAAATCAATGGCTTTAAATTTGCAGAAAGTCCTCTTGCGGTAGCTACCCCATTTTCAACCTGAATATCAAACTGCTTTAATTTATTCTGAAGGCGATATGCCAGATCAAAAGCAGGATCGGGAACCGAGGCAGCAATTGCCTTTTTCAGATCAACTCCATAAGTTCCCCTTAAATAAATTATTGTGGAAAACGGGGCAGAATAAGCATAAACATTATCTCCTGTTCCTGCAGCAGCAGTCTTTACTTCATTAACAATTTTAATATATGACATCTCGGGATCAGTTCTTAATAGCTCGGCAGCCTCTCCGATCCTGCCGGGTTTAAAATACATTTCAAACTGGTTTTCACGCCAGGTAAGAGAAGATAAACCGGCACCATAATAATTACCCATATCCTGCCATGTCCAGCCACCAGGCATAGTTTCAGTTCCAAATAGTCGATCATCAGCAATAATTTGTCCGCTGATAGATTTAATTCCAGCCCTGCTCAATTCATCAGCCCATTTTTTGAGAAGCAGCTCAGATTGGCTATTATCGTAAAGATCACTTCCCAATGATGGATCCCCTCCACCGGTAATGATTACATCTCCGTTTAGTTTACCATTTGCTAAAATAGAACCAGAATAGCCTAGAGTAGTTTCCCAGGTAAAATCTTTACCCAGGATATAATATGCTGTCGCCGAAGTGATCGTTTTAAGGGTTGAAGCACTTGAAAGTCCTAAATTGCCATCCTTTGAAAAAATCAAAGTTCCATTTTCTGCATTTAAAACCGTCAAAGAAGTACTTGCAAACCTCAACTGAGGATCAGATTCAAAAATTTTGTACGCATTTTCAATCTTTTGATTCAAACTTTGAGCGTGAACAAAAGAGTTACAGAATATAATGAACAGGAAAAGAGATTTTTTCATGATTTTTTTATTGGTCAGGTACGGTAAAAAAAATCCAAAAGAAAAATTTTAAATACCTTTTGATAGTAAGATGAATCTCCCGATTGCTATTGAAGTACGGATCAGGTTAGAGGAAGTATATTTCATCGCCGTTTCAAGATCACTTGGCTGATTGCCAATAGCCAGCAGCAAATCGAAAAATTTATTCATTTCAGGATGATCCTCCATGGGGACTTTTCCGGCAAGTCCGATCACCGGAATCCCTTTTTGCTTTGCATATTTAGCTACTGCAAACGGCCCCTTTCCCTGTAAAGTTTGTTCATCTAAACTCCCTTCACCAGTTATCAGCAGATCGGTATTTTTTAAACTTTTTTCAAAATCAGTGATATGTAAAAAATGTTCTCCTCCATTCACTAATTCCGCATTTAAAAACGTTCGCATAGTGGCAGCGATACCGCCTGCAGCCCCACCATGCAGGATCTCATTCATATTGATGCCGGTCAGTTTGAGAGCAAGTTCAGATAAATTGCTTAAGGCATGGTCCAAATGCTCAACATCTGCAGGGCTTGCTCCTTTTTGAGGACCAAAAACAGCTGCTGATCCTTGTTCACCCAAAAGAACATTCTCCACATCACACAGAACAGTTATACGACAATTCAAAACCCGCCTATCGAAAGAGGAGTTGTCAATATGCTGAAAACGTGACATATTAATTGGTAAAGCAGCGAGTTCTAGCCCTTCGGCATCTCTGAATTTGATTCCCAAAGCGCTTAATATTCCGATTCCACCGTCTACAGTTGCGGACCCACCAAGACCGATGACAATGTTTTCAACCTGCCTGTCCAATGCAAAACTGATTAGTTCACCTGTTCCAAAAGAAGTTGCCGTTAAAGGAGATCTTTCTTCGGGGTGTAACAGGCGAATTCCTGATGCATCCGCCATCTCAATAACGGCAGTTTTGCCTTGGTCAATTATTCCCAGAGAGGCTTTAATCAATCTCCCCAATGGATCATGAACATCATACTCGTGCCATATACCTCCGCATTTCTCAACGATTAAATGGCCTGTCCCATCCCCTCCATCAGCAATTGGAAAGCATTCAGAAGTAAAATTTAACCCACTGCGTTTCAAACCTTCCCTGATAGCATCAGCGGTCTCATTAGCCGTAAGGCTGTGTTTAAAGGCGTTGGGTGCAATCAGAATTTGCATAATATTATTCTGGTGTATTCTAATCTTCAACCTCCACAACCATTTCAATTTCAGTTGCCCAATTTGCGGGAAGTGCCGACATTCCCACAGCCGATCGGGCATGCTTACCCTTTTCCCCAAATACTGCGACCATCAGGTCTGAAAAAGCATTTATCACCTTTGGCTGATCTTTAAATTCGGGAGTACATTGTACCATTCCTAAAACCTTAACAATTCGCTTGACTTTATTTAAATCCCCGAGTTCAGCCTTTAAGCTGGAAAGCAGTGAAATGGCGGTTAACCGTGCTGCTTCCTGTCCTTGCTCAAGTGTCAAGTCGTCACCTACCCTTCCGGTGAGCCTGCTGCCATCCGGTTTATCTGGGCCATGACCTGCAGTATAAACAAGATTACCTACACGAACAATCTTTACATAGCTGGCTAATGGCGGACTGGGTTTTACTAAAACGATATTTAACTCCTTGAGGCGCGCATCAAAATCTATAATTCCAGTTTTTGTATCCGCTTTTACCTGGGCAGTGGATACAGAATTCCATGAAATCAGAATAATGGCGATCATGGGTAATAAGAAATACTTCTTCATAATTCTAATTTTAAAAGAACTTAAATTAAGCAGATTATCACAAAAAAATAATGCTGATTTACTAAATCTATCAGAAAAGTAAATCAGCAAAAAATCAGAATGTAAGGGTTTAAGGGATTATTAATCCTCTACTTCTACAATCATTTCAATTTCAATAGCAATATTGCCTGGTAATGCGCTAAAACCTACTGCAGAACGTGCATGCTTGCCTTTTGCTCCAAAGATATCAACCATCATATCAGAAAATGCATTCATTACCTTTGGCTGATCCTTGAATTCTGGTGTACATTGAACCATACCTAAAACTTTAACCACGCGCTTAATTTTGCCAAGGTCACCAATTTCCGCTTTCAAGCTTGAAAGTAATGCGACACCGGTTAAACGTGCAGCTTCCTGACCTTGCTCCAGTGTTAAATCATCACCAACTCTGCCTGTCATCGGACCACCTTCTGCACGGTCAGGACCATGACCTGAAGTGTAAACAAGATTACCCACACGAACAGTTTTTACGAAATTGGCTGTTGGTGGCTTTGGAGTTGTAAGCTCAATATTCAATTCCTTTAAACGAGCTTCGATATTCACTGTATCAGCAGCAGCGGTCTCTTGTTTTGCAGCATCTTCCTGCTTTGGGTTACAACTTAATAATGCAGCCGAAATAAGAAATAATAAGGAGAACTTTTTCATAATAATTTAATTTTGGGTTTTATTTATTTACAATATTAACAGGTTTTTGATTCAGGAATGAAGATAAATTATTTTCTGCAATTCCCATCAATCTGGAACGGGCTTCTTTTGTAGCCCATGCAATATGCGGAGTAATTAAACAGTTTTTTGCCTTGAATAATGGATTATCTGCGGATGGAGGTTCGACTGAAAGTACATCGATACCTGCTCCTGCTATAATTCCCTGGTTTAATGCGTCGGCCAGATCCTGGTCCACCATCAGCGGGCCTCTGGATGTGTTCAAGAAGAAGGCAGTACGCTTCATTAATTTGAGGCTATCCTTATTAATTATACCCTGTGTTTCAGGGAAAAGCGGACAATGCACACTGACTACATCCGACTCCTTTAATAAGTCATTAAGTTCTGCCCATTTGAAATTTTTTCGATGCGACTGATCTGATCTGGTTCTTGAAAATCCAATAATATTCATCCCAAAAGCTGTCGCAATATCAGCCACTTTCTGTCCGATACTGCCGAATCCAATAATTCCTATAGATTTACCTTCTAGCTCGATCAAAGGATAATTCCAGTAACAAAAATCGGGTGAGGCAGCCCAGTCGCCCTTCCGAACTGAATCACTGTGGCTTTGTACATGCTGGCATAATTCCAGCAATAAAGCAAAAGTCATTTGAACCACCGATGCAGTTCCATAACCCGGAATATTTGCAACTGCTATACCTCTGGTTTTTGCGTAATCTACATCAACTACATTATACCCGGTTGCCAGAACACCGATATATTTCAACTCAGGAAGCTGAGAAAGTACCGACTCCCGGAGTGGCGTTTTATTTGTAAAAATAATCTCTGCTCCCTTGCAGCGTTCCAAAATAAGGCTCTCTGGTGTGCGGTCATGCACCTCCAGATTACCAATCTTCTTTATTCCATCCCAGCTTAAATCTCCGGGATTAAGAGTATAACCATCTAAAACAACTAACTTCATGCTTATTTCAATTCTAATATTTCTTTACATTCCGTATTAAACTTTTAGCTTTAGGCTTATTAGACTCGTGCCCATGCCAGATTCAAGACCCTCTTGGCGTTTGCAATCACTACATCCGCATCTTCATCTCCGAAGGGTTTGATCTCAAAACTCACTACCGGTGGCGTTTGTGTATTAAGGAAACCAATATCCAGTAAGACCTTCAGATACTCTACGACTTCATCTACATCATTTTCGCCATTGGGAAAGCCGAACCTTGGATGTACATCTCCATAAGCAGCCATATCCGGACTTTTAACCACACAATTTCCAATATGAGCATGGACTATATAGTCTTTTACAGGAAGTATTGATTCTTCAATGGTTTCATGAATCAATGGTATATGGCTAAGGTCGACCATCAGGCCGAAATGCTCGTGGACTTTTCGGATCTCTTTAGCATAACGCAATGCCAGAACTGCTGGGCCAATCAAACTCCTTTTATCTACATCAAAATCAAAAACCTCAAGTGCAATTTTCATCTCACCTTTACTCTTCGCATAAGCACAAATCTCATTGGTTGATTTCACCAGAGCCTGAAAAGCTTCTTCTTTTCTACTTTCTTCATAGTTTCCGCTCAGAAAAGCAAAACTGGATGCTCCAATTTCATAGGCCTCATCTATTCCCTGTTTTAAATTATTAAGCGCTTGCTGGCGTTCTTCCTCCACTAAACTATTAATATTCATGCCTGTTGTCAACAGCCTTGGCTGTGCACCATAAGCTACGGTCATATGTGAAGTTTCAAGCATTTTCTTTACTGCCAGACGGGTCTCAGGATCCTTAATGGTGGTAATTTCAATTGCACTGAAATAATCATCAACTGCAATCTTACGGATTGTTTCATATACCGGTCCTTCACCTTTGATTGTTGCGGGGAAAGCCATAAAGTGGACCAAACCCACACGCATGTATTTGTATAATGATTCGTTCATTTTGTTTTTTGTATTATGATTTTGTTTTCAATTTCAAAATTTACCTGTTCTCTAAACTCTCCCGAACCATTTTTATCAGGTTTAGCGCACGATGGCATTCTTTGCTTAAGTCTGCATATAACTTATTTTCAATAACCGCTTTAGTAATCATCTTACTTCCACCAACAGCGGTTACCCCGACTTTAAACCAGCACCTAAGATTATCTTCATTTAGTTCTATCCCCCCGGTAGGTAAAAAGCTCATATCTGTAAACAATGCCTGAACTGCCTCAATGTAAGATGGGCCCAAAGTATTTGCTGGAAAAAGTTTCACCAAGTTTACTCCACAGCTTTCAGCACGGATGATCTCACTGGGAGTCATACATCCTGGAACACAAAGTAAATTATGATTATCTGAAAGTTCTATTATCGATTCCAGTATACCCGGACATACCAAAAATTCTGCCCCTTCGCCGATATATTCTTTTGCAGCTTCCAAATTTTTAATCGTACCTATACCCAGACGCATCCCCGGCATTTCAGCATCACAAGCCTTTCGCATCTCTTTAAAGTTTTTCATAGCTTGCTCTCCACGATTGGCATACTCGGTAGTCCGTATTCCACCCTCATACATTGCACGCATTAACTCAATACTTACACCAGAATCAGCGGCATAATATAAGGGGACAATCCCCTGCTCCTTCATAAGAGACTTAAGTTCCGTTTTCTTATCCATCATATTTATATCCCGATCAAATACCCTTCTGAGGCATTTCACCCATTTGTATCCTATTTAAGCATATTATATTTTAAATCCTTGCCGTGCCAGCAATCTCCATTTACCATGCTTTTTGTAAAAAACCATGACATTTCCAAATCGCAAGGCTACCGGAGTACCTTCACGAGTAGCGTTGGCAACCACAACATGTCTAACAATGGCATGCCTGCCATTAATTTTAATGGTTTGGTCTTCAGGTTCAATCGATTTAAAAAAGGTTGGCCCAATCAAAACGGATTTAATAAAGGTTGTCTTATCCTGAAAATGACCTGCCGAGTGGCCATAGGTCAATTCATCCAAACTTATTTCAGCTAGAACCGAACTGTCTCTGGCTATTATGGCCTTATTAAAGTCCTTAACCATTTTTGCAATACGGATTTCGTTTGTCACCTGAGCCTGAGATGTGGAGCTTAGGATGAATAACACGAGAAATGTAACTAATGATCTACGCATATTTTTAGTTGAGGGGGAGTTCTTTTTCATTAATCGGTTTATTTTTCCAGAAGGATGCAAGTATAGATCCGCTGATATTCATCATCGGACCATAAATCATTGGGGCTAAACCAACAGTACCCAGTTTGCCCATGCCATGGGCAAGACCTTTTGAAAGACCGGCATTCTGCATTCCTACATTAATGGCTATTGTACGGCAATCCTTTTCATTCATTCCAAACAACCTTGCAGACCAATAGCCTAATGTGTATCCTAATAAATTATGAACCAATACCAGCAAAATTAAGAGCGGTCCGACGGTAAGCAGACTTTCTCTACCTACCGCTGTCACAATAATGATTATGAAGGCAATTCCAAACATTGAAACCATTGGCATTACCGAATTCAGCCATTTGATTTTATCCTTGAGCAGTTCATTCAGCACGATGGCCATTGTGATCGGCAGAATAACCATTTTCATGATATCCCACATCATATCAATAACATTAATTTCAATGAACGATCCCCCCAAGAGCTTCATCAACAAAGGTGTGAGGAACGGTGCCAGTATGGTTGCTATTGAGGTCAGGGTGATTGATAAAGCTAGATTCGCTTTGGCAAGATAAGAAATTACATTGGCAGCTACTGCATTTGGGGCACAGCCGATCAAAATCATTCCTGCAGCAATTTCCGGTTCAAAATTACTCATACTAGCCAGGGCAAAACCGAGCAAAGGCATGATGGTAAAATGACTAAGAATACCAACAAATACTCCCTTTGGAGCTTTAAATACACCAAGAAAATCCTTATAACTCATGGTTATACCCATTCCGAACATGATCAGTTGTATCAGCGGGGTAATTAATCCCGAAAGTTTATACCCGTTGATCTCCACAAAATACTGCGGAAAAATAAGGGCTGTAGAAACCACACCCACAATCATGATCGGATAGGCAAACCCTTTTAAGGCAGATACTCCTCTGACACCGAGCGCAATACAAACTATTCCTGAAATTAAGAAGGGTTCTGCTGCTTTTGGACTATTAATCAGATAAAGGATCAGTGCTGCCAGAAGGCAGATTGCTCCCAAACCCATCACAATTTTAAATAGTGGCTTCATAATTTATAATTAGTACGTCCTTTTCGACATGAACTGATCAAGCTGAGCACGGCTAATCTTCTTTTCAGCCGGATTGCGATCGAGCCACTTCAGATATTCAAGCTTTATTGGATCGGTCCACTGCGTATCGACCTCAGTGGCCTTATAAGTCCCACTCCGAATCATTTCATGGCCAAAGCGATCTTTGGATGCAATAAATTCTGCGGTAGAAACAACCAGTTCTGCCAAATGTGCCGGAATGAAAACAACTCCTGCTCTTCCAGCAATAACCAGATCACCCGGAAGCACAATCGCTGCTCCAATTGTAATTGGTGCATTCAAACCCATTAGCACTACACCTTGTAAAAACTGAGGAGCAAAATCCCTGACATGAGCATTAAAGCCTTTGATATCAGCAAGTCCGTCAACATCACGGGCAAATCCATCAAAGACAACACCATTACCTGAATTCTTGTAGATCACATTACCCAGGTTATCACCCATCAGTGAGCCAACTCTGCCTTTGTTATCTGCTACATACACGTCTCCCTGAGTCAGCATATTGATAGGCCAATGTAAATGTCTTCCAACACGGCCTTCTTTAGCTGCGCGATCTACAATATTTTTTTCAACATCCGGTCGAATCGGCATAAACTGAGCTGTTAATGCCCGGCCTACTACTTTAACTTCTTCGTGTAGAATTTTCCAATTGCGCTCATATTGATATAAGTATCCTTCGTTATTAAGAATCTGCCATGCTTCTTCAATCCCAATTTCACGGGCACGTTTTATAAGTTCATCCGAAATCCGTGGGCGGCCATCAGTAAAGCGTTCACCCTGCCATGCAGAAGTAAGAAATATCAATTCATCTTTAGGTATTGCCTGTGCAAATACATTTGAGTTTGAAACTAAAAAACAAATAAAAACAGCAGATAGATAAAATCTATAACATTTAAAAAACATATAATTATTATTTATAGTGTAAAATCATCAGAAAATAAGTCTATGATAAAAGGAAACTTAGGTCTTCTTTGGAAATTTCCAGATTTCAAGAGCATTCTTGCCCATGATTAAATCCAGATCCTTTTCAGTGTAGAAATCACAGTATTTGTACATAAACTCTAATTCCTTATCCATTGGAAGTTCCCATCTTGGGAACGGATACCCTGTTCCCCAAATAATCTGCTTAGCACCAAACTCTTCATAAATGGCCTTATAGAATGGCAGAGTATCTTCATATGGATACTTTTTGATTTCCGACATTTCATAGGGTTCTGAGTTGCTGATCCAGACATTTTTAAAACGACTTAGCTTAAACATCTTTTTAAATTCCGGCCAGCAGTCGGCAGCTTTCAAATCCGGTTTTCCGGCATGATCAACCACTATCTTAACTCCCGGGAAGCGTTCTGCCATGTCTTCGAGCATAGGCATTTGATGTGGTACAATGTAATAATTGAAACAAAGTCCGAGTTTTTCAGCTTCCTTCCATAAAGGATAATGCGCTTCTGAATTTAACCAGGTTTCTTTAGGACTGTATATCGGACTGAAACGCATACCTTGAAAACCGTGCTCATTTACCCAATATCTTAGATTATCGACCATTTTAGGATCATGCGGATTTAGCAAGCCATGAGCCACAAAATGTTTAGGATAAGTTTTTACGCAATTTGCTTTATACGAATTATCCCAACCATAATAACGTGGATTAATTAAAACACCATAGGTAATATCAAAATCCTTCATTTGTTTCACCTGGTTTTCAATAGGCGCCTCAATTGCCACTTTAAGGTTCGGATTTTCAGGATGTTTGAATGGAAAACGCGGATCAAAATTCCAGGTTTCAACATGGGTATCGATCACCAGGCGTTTTTTCTTGAACTTCTCTGGCATAGAAGCCAATGCCGAATCTAATGGATTAATCAACCCTAATAAGGGCATTGCTGCCATTCCTTTAATTATGTCTCTGCGTTTCATATCATAATGTTTTACAATGTTAAAAGCATCTTATCAGGTTGCCAATGGCTGACCACCCGGTATCATTACCTTTTGTTTTGGAAGTTTAGTTGTATTTCGTTTGGCAGTAAATTTAGCCGTCAGATATTCTCCCATATGAATATCACCGGAAATAATATCACCAATAACCTTTCCTGAAAAAAGGTAAATAATGATATTACCAACAATTGGAATTGTACTTCTGATCTTTACCTCATTTCCATTTATCGTACCAACCATATTCTTTGTGTCAAGATCTCCCTTATGAGTTCCCTGAATCCAGTTCCCTTCCTGTTCAATCACAAATGAATGCATACTGGTGCTTAAAGCATATTGCACTTCTACATCCCATCGTCCGCTAAGATTAGCAGCAGGCGCAGCCATATCAGGTATAGGACTTCGCTTTTTTGACAAAACTTCATAAAGACGATCAGCCACTATTTTCTCCTCGCCAGGCTGCATATGTCCGGGAGTGATTTGTATTGAGGTAGTTCCATCAGCCTCATCACGATTTCCTAATGCAATTCTTGGCTTATTCCTTCCTACTTCCTCAGCGATCTCATAACTTGTAACGGGATACTTAGTGGGATCCCACATAATATGAAGCACGGGATATTTATTATTCAGATTTACCGGTTCAATAATTTTTGTACTCATTCCACTTATCCCGGATACTTTGGCAGAAATAAAATTCAACCAGCTCAGCCATCTCTTCCATTCCGCATCATGATCACGAACGAGCCAATCTTCAACTGCAGCCACCATACCTACTATCTCATCACGATCGAGTTTATTATCTCGGCCTGGCCCATGATGAGGCGCACTTGCCTGCCAGGCTGCCATTAAAATATTTTTATTGCCAAGCATCAATCCAGCCGACTGTGGTCCGCGAATTGTTTTACCCCCGCTGTAAGCTACTATGTCGGCTCCTCTTTTCAAATGAACAGGCGGAATTGTCAGACTTTCTGCTGCTGCATCCATCAATATTGGAACATTCTTTGGCCTCGCAATTGCTGCGATTACCTCCAGTGAAAGAGGCTGACCTGTATCTGAAGCAGCGCCTGGAGTTCCTGAGGTAAGATAGATCATTGCAGTTTTCGAATTAATGGCTTTCTCAAGCTCGGTGGCAGTGGCAACAGTTATGATTTTTACCCCAATATTTCGAACAGCATGATCATAATGCTGTCGTGAATATCTGGGTATGATCACTT
>CAMBFY010000041.1 GCA_945865415.1 Sphingobacterium thalpophilum | reverse complement strand
GAGTGCTTCTGGTGCTTGCATAAAGAAATTGCCCGTCTGCAGAAACATGTATGTCTGCACCATGACCAGGACCTGTAAAACCTTCGGGTAACATAGAAAGTGACTGTATCTGCGATAAATGACCCTGTTTATAACTGAAGGCATATACCATGGAGTTAATTTCTGTAACTGAATAGAGAAATTTTTTATTAGGATGAAAAGTAAGATGTCTGGGGCCTGCTCCAGGATCCAGAGTGACAAAAGGCTGTTTTGCCGCAGTCAATGCCTGAGGCCTGCTTTTCGCATGAAACCTGTAACTATTAATTTTATCAGTTCCTAAATCGGCCGTTAAAACAAATTTGTTATCTGGTGAAACCACTGCCGAGTGAACAAAAGGCTTTTTTCTTGCAATACTACTTCCTTCATGCTTTATATCCTGAATATCAGCCCCAAGAGTACCATCAGCATTAACAGGTAAAGCAGTGATTGACCCTCCCCCATAGTTTGCAGCAAAAACATACTTGCCTTTAGAATCAACTGAGATATAAGTAGGACCGCTACTGCCGGAAGATTGATTATTTAAAAAATTCAAATCACCTGTTTTAGAATTAAATGCGAATGAACTAATCTTACTACTTGCTCCCTCAGAAACAGCATAAATAAATTTCCTGTCTTTTGTCAGCGCGAAATAAGAAGGGCTCTCAATGATAGATTTTGACTTATATGTCATCTCGCCACTCTGACTGTCAAATTCATAGACGTAAATGCCTTCACTTTTTCCCGGTGTAGTATAAGTACCAATCAATAAATGATATTTTGAAGTCTGAGCAATTGAGCCTGAAGTCAAAAGCAGCAAAGAAAAAAGTACGATAATTTTTGTATTGGACATGATTATAAGGTATAGCCAATTCCAAAAATATCAAAAAAATAGGAGATGAATCTGCATAAAAACAGATTTTCTACTATTTGTATTCCTCAGGATATAAAATCCTTGGATTAGAATTCATTAATTCTGTGGGGTATTGACCACCCCGGAGGATATAACTGTCAATCCTGCGATTTGTCCGCATTTCAAATCAAAATTTGCCTGTGTATTACCCCATATCAGGTTAAAACCATAACCACTGCGAGGTGCTCCTTTTCCCACATTTTTAGTTGGATAAACCCCGGGATCACCAATAACAATACGATGACTTAACTGTGATAAATAGACTCTGATCTCATTTAATGTTAAATACTGAGACTCGTCTCTTACAACTGTGCTGATGTCAAACAGCCAGTTAAAATTAGTTTTAGAAGAGCCCTTTTCAAAAAATTTCCATTCAGTACGTGTACTTAAATTGGTTCCAACATAGTTTTTTTCAGAAGATACCATGATAGAATGACAGATAAAAAGCATGAGATTGAATCCCATAAAATCCTTATAAAACAAATATCTCCTTTCATTTTCAGATATAAATTAATTTACTTTACATTTATGGGTACGTACACAATCTATCTATGAGAATAAAATTCACTTCCCTTTTCATACTCTACTTCGCCCTTTCCCTTGAAGATTTTTTCAAGTATCAAATTCAATCTATGAAACATATAATCCGCTATTGCCTAGCCATTCTGATGCTGACCGCAATTTCTCAAATCAGTTTTGCACAGCGACAGTATGGTGGTTTCTACACCCGGGAAAAGATCCAAAATCTTAGAAATAATTCCAATAAATACGATTGGGCAATGGAATTGAAAAACTCTGTGATCAATCATGCGAAAAACTTTGCCAATAAAAGTGATGATGAAATTTGGTCATTAGTACCCGGGCAGAATACTCCGCGCGGTATCGATGTCACCCTCGACCGTATAGCGAAAGGCCCCAAGGTGTTAGGTTGTTTAAAATGTGGGCTGGATGTACTAAAATTCGGCAATTATCCCTATGAACCTGAATTTGAGGATAAACCATGGAAGCTTACCTGTCCTTCCTGCAAAAGTGTATTTCCCACGAATGATTTCGGTAAATTTTATGCGAGTGCGCTTGATGAACGGGGTCAGTTTGATGTAACAAAAGGCGATAAAAGCCTGCTTTTTAATACAACCCATCCTAATCCTTCCGATCCCTTGCATAAATATGGCGTGGATGATGGATATGGATACATGGACCAGAACGGTCGTGCACACCGCTTCATTGGGTATTATGTCTGGAAAAAATGGGATTACATCAGTAAAGGACTTGCAGATCTGGCTGAGGCCTATTTGTACACAGGCGATAAAGTTTATGCACGCAAAGCCGCAATCATTTTAGACCGTATCGCTGATGTTTATCCTGAAATGGACTGGAAACCTTATGCCGATAAGGGATGGTATCATTCTGACGGAGGTCGCAATATGGGCAAAATACATGGCTCGATCTGGGAAACCCAAATCATCACATCTTTAGCTGATTCGTACGATAAAATAATAAGTGGTACAGTTAACAATGGCGAATTATACAGTTTCCTTAAAAAACAATCCGAAAAATACAAAATCGGAACCAAAGGAACGCGTGCTTTATTCATGCAAAATATAGATGACGGACTTCTGAGAACGGCCTATAAAGCTGTTTTGTCAACTCATATCAGGGGTAATCAGGGTATGCATCAGTTGACACTTGCGACCTGTGCAATTGCCCTGGATTCGCAACCCGAAAGTAATTTATGGATCGACTGGATCTTTGCGGCGGATGGCGGAAATATACCGGGACTTATGATCTCAACCTTCGACAGGGACGGCACCTCCAATGAAGGTGCTCCTGGCTATACCCTGATGTGGGGACGACTAATCACTCAGGTTGCTGAACGCCTGCAGGGCTACCCGGCATATACCAAACATAATATTATTAAGGAGTTCCCTCAGTTCAATACCACATTCCTTGCAGCCTACAGGATGGCGGCCCTGGGTATAGCTATTCCTAACATGGGCGACAGCGGCTCAACCGGAACGGTAAGCAATAGTTATGCTGACCCTAAATTTATAGCCAAGGGCTATATCTTCACCAAAGATCCTGAATTTGCGAAAGCGGCTTACTTATCAAATAAAAGTTCAGCAGATAAACTTGGCAGAGATATTTTTTCGGAAAATCCGGATGAAATCAGCAGAGAAATACAAAAAATAGCAGAGCCGCTTGGTCTCAGACCACAGGGAGGATATTTAATGAGTGGCTTCGGACTTGCCTTACTCGAAAATGGTAGCGGTTACAACGGAGTGGCACTTGCAAATAATTTTGGAAGAACCATCATGCATGCTCACCCAGACCTGATGAATTTTGATCTGCTTGCTTTCGGCAAATGGCTGGCACCTGATCATGGTTACCCTGAATTTGCGACTAATATTCCAAGCAATCGCGACTGGACAGGAAGTACTGTATCACATAACCTCGTTTTTGTAAATGAAAAGCCTCAAAAGGAAATTTGGGGTGGACATACCCGCTTATTCAAACAGTTGAAAGGTTTTGGAGTATTCGAAATCGATGGACAGAAAGCCTATCCTGAGACTAAAACTTATCAAAGAACCATGTTTCTTGTGGATGCAGAATCTGGTGAAAATAATGCCTATGTAATTGATATTTTCAAGGTGGATGGTGGTAAAGACCACTTATATAGTTTCCATGGTCCTCCGGGAGATATCATCACTTCAGGGTTGAATTTAACAGCACAAAATGCTGGAACCTATGCTGGCGAAAATATTGAGAAAGGAATTGCGGCCAATGGTTTTCCACAAGGCTATTCGTTCTTTTACAACGTAAAAAGGGATTTAAGTCCGGCATCAGGATTTATGATCGACTGGAAAACCGAAACAGGCTATCGTGGCACGAAGATAGACGATAACATACATTTAAGAATGCATGCCCTCAGTAAGGCCAATGATGTTGCACTTGCAGATGGAGATCCTCCACAAAACAAAGCCGGCAATCCCAAAAAACTGGGCTATGTTTTGATGCACAGAAAAGGTGAGAATCTCAACAGCACTTTCATTTCGGTCTTTGAACCTTACCGTCTAAATCCCTTCATAAAATCAGTGAAACGTATCGACAATGGGGATGAATCACAAATTGCTTTGCAAATTGAACATACCAATGGCAATATTGATCATATTTTATATAACCCTGAATCAGAAAAACTGATGAAACTGCCAAATAATGTCAGCATGACCGGAAATATAGGCTTCCTGAGGACAAAAAATAATCAGTTAAGCAAAGCTTTTCTTGTAAATGGTGTTGCATTAAATTCCGGGGATTTGAATCTTGAATCCGAAGGGCAGATTAAAGGTAAGATCCTTAAGATGAATAAAAATCCTTCTGGAAGTGGTTGGGTTCTGGTTGATCAGATTCTTCCGGAAAACGTTAGCCTGATCGGTGAACAGCTGATTATTTCAACTAATGGAGAAAGAGATGCTACCTACACCATTAAAAGTGTGAAAAGAGAAGGGAAATATACCAGAATAGATTGTGGTCCAATTACTTTTGCTATGGGATTAAAGAATAATCCATCAGCAGACCCGAAAGATCCATACAGTAATTACATCTACGAATTTGAAGAGGGAGCTGAATTCAGCATCCCTACATATACAGAATGGTCATCTAAAAAATAAAACATGGGAACAAAAAATTTTAACAGAAGGCAGTTTGTTACTGCTGCTTCTTTGAGCTCACTCGCTGCATTAAGCTCAATTAGCCCGGCAATTGCAGTTGAATCCAATATTGGGGCTGAGTATGCCAAAAAAGAAAAACCTACCTGGAAAAAGATAGGGAATACCATTTATGGAGCTAAGGCTGATGAAAATGGTCCTATCGGTGGCGGCAAAGGATATTCAAAGGTGATAACCAGCGGTGATTATACCGTAGACAGTCTTGAATCATTGATTGATGCACTTGCTAAAGCAAAATCGGGTCAAGTTGTATTCATTCCCGGGGATAAGATTATAGACATGACAACCTTTATCTATATCGATAAAATCATACTTAAAATTGCAGAAGGAGTTACACTGGCAAGCGATAGAGGTTATAATGGATCAGAAGGCGCACTGATCACGAGTGATAGTCTTGATACACCCGGAATGATCCTGATCAATGGAGCTAATGTCAGGATAAGTGGCATCCGTTTACAAGGACCAAATCCAAAACGTTATTTGGACCATCATAAACGTGCATTCGGCCCGGGAGGTCCTGGTCATCCTTATTATTATAAATTTCCAACTTCCAATGGAATCAATTGTAAATTTCCTGACCTAGAAGTTGATAATTGTATCATTACTGCTTTCTCACGTGCTGGGATAAGTCTTCAGGCCGGTACCGGACATCATATACACCATAACCTTATTCACCGTTGCCAGTATAACGGACTTGGTTACGGAGTGAGCCATGATAAGGCAAGTTCAACCATAGAATTTAATCAGTTTAATGAAAACAAGCATTCTTTGGCTGGTACTGGTAGTCCCGGCTGCGGATATATTGCACGCAATAATGTGGAATTAGGTATTTCATTAGAACATAACTTTGACATGCATGGAGGCCGCGACCGCAAAGACAATACAAACATTGCAGGAACTACCATGGAAATACACAACAATACCTTTCTGGGCCCTCTAAGGGCTGTTGTAATCCGAGGAGTACCTCAGGATAAATGCGATGTGCACCATAACTGGATGCCTACTCATAAGAATGCAACCTCAGCTGTAAGAGCTGAAGAAAAAACATACACCACCAATAATCTTTTTGCCGACGGGAAAGTTGCCTGATTCAACTATTAATCAATTTTTTTTTTAAAAAATATGTCAACAAAAAATTTTAACAGAAGACAATTTGTAGCGACAGCCTCACTTAGTTCCTTGTCTGCACTTTGCATTGGCGCTCCGGCTTTAGGAGCCGAATTAAATTCAGAATTTGATTCTGCAAAAAAAGAAAAACCTACCTGGAAAAAGATAGGAAATGTAGTTTATGGTGCCAAAGCCGATGAAACCGGACCAATCGGTGGTGGTAAAGGATATCAGAATATAATTACCTCAGGCGATTACACGGTAGATAGCCTAGAATCACTAATTGATGCATTGGCAAAAGCTAAAGCCGGGCAGGTAGTGTTCATTCCTGGAGATAAGGTCATCGACATGACCACTTTCATCTATATTGATAAGATCATGTTGAAGATCCCCGGAGGAGTTACCCTGGCGAGCGACAGAGGACATAATGGTTCTGCCGGAGCACAGATTACAAGCGATAGCCTGGATACCCCGGGAATGATCTCAATTGAAGGTCCGGGTGTACGAATCAGTGGTATCAGGTTGCAGGGACCAAATTCAAAGCGATATCTGGACCATCATAAAAGATCATTTGGTCCTGGAGGCCCGGGCCATACCTATTATTATAAATTCCCTACCTCAAGAGGGATTATCACCAAATTCGGAAATCTGGAAATAGATAATTGTGAGATCTCAGCTTTTGCCAATGCAGGTGTTAGCCTACAAAAAGGTACCGGCAGTCATATTCATCATAACCTGATTCACAAATGCCAGTACAACGGACTTGGTTATGGGGTTAGTCATGATGAAGCCAGTTCTACCATTGAATTTAATCATTTCAATGAAAACCGACATTCATTAGCCGGTACGGGCAGACCAGGCTGCGGCTATATTGCGCGCCATAATGTGGAATTGGGAATCTCGCTTAGCCATAACTTTGATATGCACGGAGGACGAGACCGCAAAGACAATACAACCATCGCCGGAACCACGATGGAAATGTACAATAATACCTTTCTTGGGCCGCAAAGAACCGTTGTGATCCGGGGAGTGCCTCAGGACAAATGTGATGTGCACCATAACTGGATGCCTACCCATAAAGATGCTGCCTCTGCAGTTAGAGCTGAGGAAAAAACTTATACCACTAACAATTTATATTCAGACGGAAAGGTTGCCTGATCTGCTTTGATTTTTTAAAAGAAAGCTCTTTCAATTGCCGGATGAGCTTTCTTTCCTGCTTTGGCCGAAAATTACTAAATTGATTTTTCCAACTGACTACCAATGAGAACAAAATACAGGCACTTCCTATTCGGGATATCAACGGTACTACTTATTGTCCTGTTAAATACATTTTCTTCAGCCCAGGAGAAAGAGGAATTGATCATCGTCACTTTTGGTAATTCCACTACAGCACCAAGAAAAGGAATTGAGAAGGTTTATGCTGTTCGTATCCATGAGGCCCTGACTAAAGCAGGAATAGCAAATAGTGTAATGAATTCAGGAGTTGGAAGCAATCATACCGGTTCTGTAAAGGATAACGATCGTCCTAAAATCAAGCATGGAATGGACAGATTTGAAAAGGATGTCTTAAGTCATCGTCCTGATTGGGTAACCCTCAATTTTGGATTGAATGATGCTTATCAGGACAAGGGACATGGTACTGCATCGCGTATTCCATTAGATTCATTTATTGCAAACCTTAGGCACTACATCACTGAAATTAAAAAAATCAATGGCAGAATTATTCTACTGACGCCAAATCCCCTAAGCTCAAAACTGGAACCATTCAGGCATGAGCGTTTGAAACTATACAAGGATGCGGTCATCAAACTGGCGAAATCAGAACATGTTGAGCTCATCAATTCCTGGAAAGTATTTGGGAAATATGCTAAAAATGCCCCTGGAGGTATGGAAGGGCTTTTGCCAGACGGCCTGCATCCTATGGATACTGGTCACAGGCTGATTGCTGATGAGATTGTGAAAATTATTAAAAAAACGAACCGCTGAACCCAGATGCAGTAAATCTTTTTAGCGTTGTTACACTGGATTTTTCGTTCTATGGCTTTACCCGCTAAGAATATTCTGACCACTTCCATTTTGCCCGCAAACTGGCATCCCAAACTATGCCCTGAATTTCTTCACAATCATTTCCATCTAAGAATCAATAATACCTAAACAAATTTAACCGTCATTTCTCGCTCGTGCCTCCCTCGAAATGACGGTTAAGGCTTTCCTCAGTCACCTCTATTTTACAGACAAATCCAATGGATTGAGAAAATCTTAACTACCTTTAAGCAATTAATCGAACTATGAAAGCAGTAAAAGCATATGCCGCACAGAGTGCGGAAAGTCCATTAGCACCATGGCATATAGATCGCCGTGAACCCGGTGCAGAAGATGTTGAAATCGAGATCCTTTATTGCGGAGTTTGTCACTCTGACATTCATACCGCCCGTAACGAATGGCGCGGAACAGTTTATCCTGCGGTTCCAGGTCATGAAATCGTTGGAAAAGTTACGCGGGTTGGAGATGCAGTAAAGCGATTCAAAACAGGTGATACTGTTGGTGTAGGGTGTTTTGTCGACTCCTGCGGGCATTGCAGCAATTGCAATGACTATCTGGAACAGTATTGTGAGAACGGACATACCCAAACCTATAATTCTTTAAGTCAGGACAAAAAATCGATAACCCTTGGTGGATATTCTACCCATATCGTAGTTAGGGAACGGTTCGTACTAAATGTATCTGATAAACTGCCCCTGGCTAATGTAGCTCCACTACTTTGTGCGGGGATAACCACGTACTCTCCTATTAAGCATTGGAATGTAAAAAAAGGCGATAAACTGGCAGTTTTGGGCCTTGGCGGCTTAGGACACATGGCCGTTAAAATTGCCGCATCCATGGGTGCGGAAGTTACAGTATTAAGTCGCTCAAAAAGTAAAGAGAAGGATGCCATGCGACTGGGTGCAAAGCATTTTAAACTTACTTCAGATCCTGAAGTGATGAAATCTCTTGCTTCAAGCTTTAATTTCATTATTGATACAGTTTCTGCAGATCATGATTATAATGAATACCTAGCTCTCCTGCGTTCTAACGGGGTAATGATTTTATTAGGCGCTCCACCAAATCCGGCAGATGTTTCTGCCTTTCAGCTGATTGGTGGTCGCCGTAGCCTTGTGGGTTCATTGGTAGGAGGTACTAAACAAACGCAGGAAATGCTGGACTACTGTGCCGAACACAATATCACTTCGGATATTGAAATGATTAATATTGACCAGATTAATGAAGCTTATGAACGCACTCTGAAAGGAGATGTTCACTATCGCTTTGTGATTGATATGAAATCACTTAAATAAGGTTTGTTAAATGCAGAAATTTAAATTAATTTGTAGTATAAAATAAAACATCATCAAAATGACAAAGAAACTCTACGTTTTTGCTGCAGTCGTAGCATTAATTTTTACTTCTTACAGCAAAAATGCAAATGCAAACTACATTTCAAGTCAGGATACCACAAAAGCTCCTGTTGAGAAATTACCTCCAAACAATAGTTATTCTCCTGCATTTGCAGGCCAAACCAGAATAGCAGGTATAAAAACTAAAACTGCTCTTGACGTTAAAATACTTGCCGAAGGATTAAAAAGACCCTGGGGTATCACAATACTTCCCGATGGACGTTTGCTGATTACTGAAAAAAGCGGGGTCATGAAAATTGTCACCACAAGCGGAAAAGTAAGTGAACCTATTACCGGCTTACCCGATGTAAATTCTGGGGGACAAGGCGGCTTACTTGGTTTAACCGTTGATCCAGCGTTTTCAAAAAACAGAATGGTTTATTGGGTATTCTCTGAAAAAACCAGCACGGGAAACCTGACTGCTGTTGCGAAAGGAACACTTTCTGCTGATGAGAAAAAAATGGAAAATGTAAGTGTTATCTACAGAGCTGATCCTGCGCACCCAAGTATGGGACATTATGGTGGCAGAATTCTGGTTGATAAAACAGGCAATCTGTTGGTTACTACCGGAGAACGTTCTTCCTTGGAAACAAGACCACAGGCTCAATATTTAACATCTGCCAACGGTAAAGTATTACGTATTACCAAAGAAGGTAAACCTGCTCCCGGCAATCCGGTTTGGAGCGCTGAAGCAAGACCTGAGATATATTCTTATGGTCATAGAAACGTACAAAATCTAGCCTTTCACCCTGTTACAGGTGATATCTGGACTGCAGAATTTGGTCCGATGGGCGGCGATGAGCTTAACCTTGTAAAACCAGGTAAAGACTATGGATGGCCAGCCATCACCTATGGTTTGGAATATAGCGGAGCAAAAGTGGGTGAAGGAATACAGCAGAAAGAAGGCATGGAACAGCCGGTTTATTACTGGAATCCATCAATATCTCCAAGTGGAATGTCTTTCTACTCAGCAAATATGATTCCTGAATGGAAAAATAATCTGTTTATCGGTGCATTGAGTGGTAAACACATCTTAAGATTAGTGATTAAAGACAATAAAGTTGTTGGAGAAGAACGATTACTTGCAGATCAAAATCAGCGTTTCAGATCAACCATGCAAGGAAAAGATGGTGCACTTTATGCGATTACTGACGAAGGAAGACTTTACAGAGTAGCCAAAAAGTAAAAAGAATAGAGACTCTTCATATTGAGTTAATTAAAGGAGCAAACGTAACATTCCAAATAAAATTCTAAACGGCAATTTTCTAATTAGAAATTGCCGTTTTTCATTTAACATAAATCGACGCAAGGGTGTAATCAATTGCAATGGCTGCGTTAACGATGGCAGCGGCATCCTTTTTGACATTTTGGAGCCAAAAAGATATAGCGGACAGCGTGTTTAAACGCCAAAAATATCCTTACAAAGTACCTGCTTTTTAAAATAAAATTGAGCATATTTATTTTTCAATCGCATACATTATTTATGAGACCACTCAGCCATCATTTTAAATCAGTTCTTCTAGGCGTAGTTTTATTCCCATTTTTCACATTTGCTCAGGAAAATGACTTTAAAAATTATACCCGCAACCTTGAAGGAACTGATCTCAAATTTGATATGATTGCTATTCCAGGGGGGAATTTTGTTATGGGTAGTCCGCCGACTGAAGTGGGCCGCCGCCCGGATGAAGGTCCGCAGCACCAAGTAAAGATCAGTCCCTTCTGGATTGGAAAACATGAAGTTACCTGGGATTTTTTTGAACCTTTCGTTTACAAAAACCAGGAAATCAGTCGAAGCAAAGTACCTCTTAAACAGCAGGTTGATGCCTTAACCCGTCCGACAAAGCCCTATGTCGATATGACCTGGGGAATGGGTAAGGAAGGTTTTCCGGCAATAGGCATGACTCAATATGCTGCAATACAATTCTGTAACTGGCTTTATGCAAGAACAGGAGAATTTTATCGGCTGCCAACAGAAGCCGAATGGGAATATGCCTGCAGGGCAGAAACGACTGGATCATACTCATACCCCGCTGATGCAAAACTTGAGGAATATGCCTGGTACAAAACAAATAGTAGTAACAAAACACATCCGGTAGGAAGCAAAAAGCCTAATCCATGGGGATTACATGATATGCATGGAAATGTTACTGAATGGACATACGACCAATATAAGCCTGATGGCTACACAAAATTTGCAGGCGCGGTAGTCCAGGACCCCATAGTACCATTTGAGACATTATACCCTAATTCTGTAAGAGGAGGATCATATGAAGATCCGGCTACAGATTTACGTTCTGCAAGCCGCAGAGGATCGTTGGCCGAGTGGAAGCAAATCGATCCACAAATTCCTAAGAGTAACTGGTGGTTAACCGGAGGTACATTTGTTGGCATCCGGGTAGTTCGTCCGCTTGTGACACCATCAAAAGAAGAAATTGAAAAATATTACAATCGTGAACCAATAGCTGATTTTTAATTCAAATTATTCATAACATGAAGAACAAAGTTTCTGAGACAAAACAAAGGAGGGATTTCCTAAAGACCTCAGCCATCCTGACTGGTGGTGCATTATTAAGTGGAATTCCTCTCGCAGGAGCCTATGCAGGTGGATCCGACATCATTAAAATTGCCCTGATTGGCTGCGGAGGCAGGGGAACTGGTGCTGCGTTTCAAGCCTTGAGTACGAAGTTCAATATAAAACTTGTAGCCATGGCTGATGCTTTTCCCGATAAACTCGACAAATGCTATCAGACCCTTCTGGCAAAATTCGGTGCTGATAAAATTAGTGTCCCGAATGATAAAAAGTTTGTTGGTTTTGAAGGTTACATTGCAGCTATGCAAGATGCTGATGTAGTCATGCTTTGTACTCCTCCGGGATTCAGGCCAGCACATTTTGCTGAAGCTGTGAAGCAAAACAAACAAATCTTCATGGAGAAACCGGTTGCAACTGATTCACCTGGAATAAGAAGTGTATTGGCAACTGCTGAAGAAGCTAAACGTAAAAAGCTGAATGTTGTCGTTGGGCTTCAGCGCCATTATCAGAAAAATTACCGCGAGATCATCGATAGAGTACATCAGGGAGGTATCGGAGATGTTATTGCCGGACAAGTATACTGGAATAGTGGCGGAGTATGGGTAAATCCACGCCAGCCAAATCAAACTGAAATGGAATACCAGATGAGAAACTGGTATTATTTCAACTGGCTTTGTGGTGATCATATCGTTGAGCAGCATGTTCATAATATTGACGTTGCCAACTGGGTAAAAAATAAATATCCGGTTTCAGCCTATGGTGCAGGTGGTCGCTTTTTAAGAACTGGAAAAGATTATGGAGAAATTTTCGACAGCCATTCTGTTGAATTTGTTTATGATGATGGGAGCATAATCTCAAGCCAGTGCCGCCATTACACAGGAGGTGGAAACCGGGTGGATGAATCGTTCCAGGGAACCAAAGGAAAAATCTTCCTTGACTCAAATAATATTGGTAAGATCTGGGATCATAAAGGCAAAGTGCTTGTAAATTATGAAGGAAAAGGAGATCCCAACCCGTATCAAACAGAACACGATGAATTATTTGCTGCTATTACTGCAGGGCAGTATAAGTTTTCGGATGCAGAAAATGGTGCAAAAAGCACGATGACAGCAATTCTGGGTCGTTATGCCTCTTATTCAGGAAATGTAGTTACCTGGGATGAGGCATTAAATTCAGAGATCAGTCTGATGCCAGATCGCCTGGCATGGGATGCCCTGCCAAAAGTTTTACCAAACTTTGATGGCACCTATCCTTACGCTATTCCAGGAGTAACTAAAGTGGTTTGAGAACCTTAAAAAAAGATAAAATGAAAAGAAGTGAATTCATAAAAAGCAGTGTTATGCTCGGTTTGGGCGCTACAGCTGTAAATTCAGCCCTTGCTACAGGCATGTCCAAAGCGATCAGGGCAGAAAAAACCTTTAATCTGGATTATGCACCCCATGCAGGTATGTTTGCCGCCCATGCCGGTGATAATTTCATTGATCAGATTAAATTTATGCACGATCAGGGTTTTAGAAGTATTGAGGATAATGGTCTAATGAAGCGCCCGGTAGCTTTACAGGAGGAAATTGGAAATACCCTTGCTAAGCTGAATATGACCATGGGAGTATTCGTGGTTGATAAAGGCGGGAACGGTGCAAATACCTTGGCAGCAGGTAAAAAAGAATATATCGACATCTTTTTGAACGGATGTCGTCAGGCCGTTGAAGTAGCAAAGCGTGTCAACGCAAAATGGGCAACAGTAGTTCCGGGAGATTTTGAGCGTAATCTTCCTATGGGCATACAAACAGGAAATGTAATTGAAGCATTGAGACGTGGTGCTGAAATTCTGGAGCCGCATGGACTAGTTATGGTACTTGAGCCACTCAGTGATACTCCCAACCTCTTTCTGCGCCATTCCGACCAAACCCATCTGATCTGTAAAGCAGTAAAAAGCCCTTCCTGTAAGATCTTGTATGATATTTATCACATGCAAAAAAATGAAGGAAATCTGATCACAAGTATGGAGAAATGCTGGGATGAAATCGCCTATATCCAGATCGGGGATAACCCGGGAAGAAAAGAGCCTGGAACCGGCGAGATCAATTACCGGAATGTATTCAAATACATTGATGGTAAAGGCTTTAAGGGAGTTCTTGGAATGGAGCATGGAAATGCAATTCCGGGTAAAGAAGGAGAACTGGCATTGATTAAAGCTTATCGGGAGGCTGATATGTTTAAATAAGCTAAATTGAATTTAGATCTTTAGGGGTAAAATACAGAGAAGCTTTTCCTTTATGCTTTTAAGGTTTTATTAATTGGAAAACTGCTGTTCTGCAATATTTAATGGCAGTCCCGCTTTGCGCTCATACTCCACAGGCCTTAAGCACAGGCCGGTATCCGCTGCAATCGGGTTTAAGAACCAAAGGCAGTAATAAAAACCTAATAAGTCCCAATTAAAAATGGACCTAGGAAGCTGGAAATTCTGATGAACCTGTCCCGCAAAGCGGGACAGGTTCATTCACTAAAAGAAAAAATCCCGCAACATTGCGGACTTGATACTCAACATAACAAACCTCAACTCCAGCATCCATTTTTGGCGGACTCAGATATGGAATATCCAGGTTAAATCCTCTAAGCATAAACCATACTCCTAATCCCAACATGAAAAATGGTATAGTCTTATTGATCCGGCGGCGAAATAGCGGTCCTGCAAACCCAGTGCTAACCATTGCGGCCATCATCAATGGTAATGTGCCAAGCCCAAACCAGAACATGTATTGAGCAGAAGCCAGTATGCTTCCGGTGTTCAATGCGCCAGCCATAGCCAGGTATACAAAGCCACAGGGTAAGAAACCATTTAGTATACCTACAATAAAGTGTCCCGATTTATGTTTAAGGGCATATCCAAGTAATTTATTGAATGATTGTCCAATCCCTGAAAACCACACCTTATTGACGACTGACCACTTGAGGATTCTAGAGCTTGCCGCAAGGATGATGAAAATACCGGTTACAATACTGATTATTTGTTGCGCTCCTGCCAACCAAAGCTTTTGTCCGGCCATTCCGATGAGTACACCCAGCAATGTATAGGTAAGCGTTCTTCCCAGATTATAGATCAGCTTATCAAAAATAATAAGCCAGCGCTGCTCATGCACACTGGGTACCGCAAAAGCCAATGGTCCGCACATCCCTATACAATGAATACTACCAAATAACCCGGTGAAAAATGCAAGTTCGTTATAGTTCATTTACTTTCAATCCTCTAATCCCCGGGAGGGATTATGCAATTATCATTTAATGATGATGTTCTTTTCGAATAGATACGATTTCTCATTACTCTGCCATTCAATGGATACTTTCCAATATCCTTTTCTGTATTCATTTAGAGGAATCTGAACCTGATTATCACTTCCTGTATCAATGGGTAAAGTATTGTCTTGGGTTTTATCAGATGGATGAATAAAACGAATGCTTCCTTTTGAAGGGCTTTTGAAGGTAATTTTTAGTAGGTCAGTTATACTGATCTCAGGCTCCGCCATATCTTCAATAAGCTGATTTTTGCGAACATAGTCTTTATCATATTCAATACCTTTTTCATAGTAGTCTGTATCAACTAAATCATCGGTTTCACTTCTGATCATCAATACCGCTAAGCTCGAAAAGTTTGTCGCTTCAGTGTATAACGGAATGGGCATATTACCTGGTAAAATAAATCATGTACTAGTTAGTTTTTTTATTGCAGATGCTAACATCATGAAGTATGCCAAAGACAAGGCTTTTGATTTAATTTGTATAAGCAGAAGGGGAGAAGGTAAAATGAAAAAGATCTTTGGTACCAATACATCGAATCTGATTCTCCAGTCGGAGGTGCCTGTAATTG
>CAMBFY010000040.1 GCA_945865415.1 Sphingobacterium thalpophilum | reverse complement strand
CATCGCCCCTTTTGCCTTGGAGGGCAAGGGGCTTAATGACAATGACACAGTTTATTTTACAGACCCCTCAATACTCGGTACTCAATACTCAAATTAGCGCCGAATTATCCTTTGTCTTGGCTCTTGGTTCTTGGTTCTTGGTTCTTGGTTCTTGGCTCTTGGTTCTTGGCTCTTGGCTCTTGGCTCTTGGTTCTTGGCTCTTGGTTCTTGGCTCTTGGTTCTTGGTTCCTGGCTCTTGGTTCTTGGCTCTTGGTTCTTGGCTCTTGGCTCTTGGTTCTTGGCTCTTGGCTCTTGGTTCTTGGTTCTTGGTTCTTGGCTCTTGGTTCTTGGCTCTTGGTTCTTGGCTCTTGGCTCTTGGTTCCTGGCTCTTGGTTCCTGGTTCTTGGCTCTTGATACTATCTAATAAAGTTCTCGTACAAACTATTCACCCCAGCCCTCAGAACATCATTAATTCCATTGGTATAAGCAGGATTACAGCCATTGGTAATGACAACAATTCCGAATTTCTCTTTGGGATGGAAGAACATTGCACTGTATAATCCGTAAGCTGAACCTGTATGACCAACCATCTTTTTCCCGGGAATAAGATCATCGAGGTTTGTCAGGGCTAAGGCATAACCTTCTTCATCAGCAATTTTGGTCTGCATTAGTTTTGCACTCTTTTTCGATATAATTCTCTTTCCCTTATACTTACCCATATTCATGTGCATGCTCATGTATTTTGCGAGGTCGGTGGCAGAAATCTTCATTCCTCCAGTCGGTGAGAAAATAGGGGTAGAATAGCCCATGGTATAATTCCTTATTTCCTCACGCCTTGGATTATAGGCTGCCGGAGAAGGTTTAAAGGTCTTTGCTGTGGCATCATATTCATGTAAGGTTGCAAAACGGCTTGCATCCAATGAATCTACATTATAACCCGCATAAAGTCCCAGGGGATTCAGAATATGATTTTTAACATAATTGTCGAAGCGCTCGCCACTTAGCTTTTCAATGACTGTACCTACCATATTATAATTCAAGTTACAATAATCATATCCTGATCCGGGAGCATAATCACTGTAACATTTGGCCCAATCCGGGTTTTTGGAAGGATTGATGGCGTCCAGCGTAAAATAACCCTGACTATCATTTATACTGGATGTATGCGACATGATCATTTTCAATGTAATTATAGTATCAGGAAATTTTGGATTCCTGATTTTAA
This sequence comes from Sphingobacterium thalpophilum, assembly GCA_945865415.1. Classification (GTDB taxonomy): domain Bacteria; phylum Bacteroidota; class Bacteroidia; order Sphingobacteriales; family Sphingobacteriaceae; genus Daejeonella; species Daejeonella thalpophilum_A. Next base: position 14,686 of record CAMBFY010000040.1, on the reverse strand, counting down.
AACCCACCAGATCACTAAAATCATCATCCAGTGAGAGCTTTCCAGCTTCTATCAATTGCATGATTGAAGTAGCTGAGAAAGACTTAGATATGGAAGCAATCCGGAAGATATCGGTGTTTGAAAGGGGAGCTTTAGTCTCAATATTTTTTAAACCAAAAGAATTGGTATAAATAATTTCGCCTTTTTTTACGACAGCAACAGAAAGACCAACCACGTCCAGTTTTTTCATGATTTCACGTAAATCGGTTTCAGCCTTTTCATTTTGAGCGAAAACAGATAGTGTGGATGAGAGCAGGAACGTAAGGAATAAAACTTTTTGGGAAAATGCTTTGATCATTATTTTAATTTTTAATAAATCTATAAATATTTTTTGAGCAGTTGGGGCTTTATTGTATAACCTTCATCATGGATCTCATTTTTTTTAGAGATTTATAATTGTAGATCTGATGCTTGATTGAAATTTTGAAAATTAAGCTCTTTTCGGGAGCGTTCCCGAAAAATGGGACTGCTCCCGACATTTTATCGATATAAATCTATATAGTTTTTTTCCTCTTAGTAATACATTTACGCAAGTTTCAATTGCTAACATATTTTTATTAAGTGTTGAAGATTATGAAATTAGAAAAATTTAATCGCCGAAGAAACTTTATCAAAAAGACGGGCTTAGCTTTGGCTAGTTTAACAATTACCCCAGGATTGAGTCTTGGGAGTGAGGGCATAAATCTGATTCTACAACAAGGGCCTGATTCTCAATCAAATAATCCTGAGGGACTAAAAACAGTAGCTTTTATATGTAATATATACTTCAGTATATCGCATGCTGATTCTATAGGCACTAAACTTTTTTTGGGAAGTCCGATGGATCAAGGCCGGGGTATAGTGCCTCCAAAAATAAAGATAGTGTCAATGTATATTGCGCAAATTGGATCCAATGATATTGGTGTTCAGATGGCCAAAAAGAATGGCGTTACGCTATATCCCACTATAGCTGATGCGTTAACGCTGGGAGGAGATAAATTGGCTGTTGATGCTGTTGTTTACATCGGGGAGCATGGTGATTATCCAAATAATCGCTTTGGGGAAAAAATGTATCCCCGTATGAATACTTTAGAACAGATTTTCAGAGTATTTGATGCTTCCAATAAATCTGTACCAATCTATTCAGACAAGGCCTTGTCTTATAGTTGGCTTGATAGCAAGTGGATTTTTGATCGGGCAAAGGAGCTAAATGTTCCTATGATGACAGGTTCATCTTTGACCTATACGTCCCGTGATCCTTATCTGGTTCATCCTTTAGGTACAAAAATTACTGAATCTGTGGCAATTGGACCCTCTACCCTTGATTCTTATGGCTTCCATGTAACAGAAATTCTTCAGTTAATGCATGAACGCAGAACCGGCGGAGAAACGGGTGTTGCAAGCGTTCAGACGCTTAAAGGTAATGAGGTATGGGCTGCAATGGATTCTGGAGAAATCTCCTGGAAATTAGTACAAGCAGCTTATGATAAGATTTCATTTAAGCTTCCAGGTTCAATTCGCGAATTAGTTAAAATGCCCTATGCAGTAAAAGTAAATTACATTGACGGAACAAAAGGGGTAATACTAATGTTAAATGGAATTCAAGAACTTACTAGACCAGATGGTCTGAATAATAGGTCGGGATGGGCTTATGCAGCCCATGCTGATGGTAAAATTGTTTCTACGGAATTTGTTCTTGATGCGAGTGTTGGACGCTATCACACTAGCTACCTATGTTATAATATCGAACGATTTATTTTGACAGGCAAACCCCCTGCACCTTTTGAACGAAGCCTATTCACTAGTAGTATTATTGATATGGGAATCCGATCACTTAATGAAGGTGGTAAATTAAAGAAGACACCATTTTTGGAAATGAAATACTCGGGAGAAGGGTATGAACCATATATACCTACAAGCCCTTGGCCTCCAACCGAACAAAGTACAGGCATTTGGCCACCGAAAGGGTATGAGTTTATTAACAAAAAATAGAACAGAATGTAAATATCTCATTTTCATTAATTAATAAATTGTATGATGGAAATGAGAAAAAGGAAGTAGAATGTCTCTCGAATAAAAAAAGTAAAACGAATGAAACGTAGAGAATTAATTAAAGGAATGGTTCTGCTTCCGATAGCTAAAAATTTATTTGGAACCAAATCTTTAACAAGTTCGGCTTTGTTGGTAGCTGGATCGCAAGCATCTTTAAGTTCTTCTGAAATACTTCGAGAGCCTACATTTGTCATGGATGGACATGTTCATGTGATGTCGCGACAGCTTTTGGAAGGCCTTGATATAGGCCAGTCTTATTCAGATGGTCTGGTAGATTTACCAAGGTTAAAGAAGGGAAAAATAAATGCTATGTTTTTCTCTGTTTATACTCCTGAGCCTTATTATTCGGGGCACTTTGAAGTTAAAAATACTTTTCGGGTTGTAGAACTGGCTTTAGATCAGATACAAAAGAATCATTCAACCATAGAACTGGCTCTAAATGCTTCCCAGATTGAGGAGATTAATAGTCGCGGAAAGTTGGCGGCATTTCTAGATCTTGAAGGAAGTTTCGACATGGAAGGGGATTTATATCTGCTGAGAGCGTTATATCGTTTGGGCCTGAGATCTATGCAACTCACCGCTCACAACAAAACCAATTCTTTTATTGATGCATGTAATGGTGAGGTATTATGGAATGGCATTAATCAAAAAGGCCGAACTATAATTGAAGAGATGAACAAACTAGGCATGGTTATAAATGTTGCCCACGCCTCATCCGATGCAATTATACAAGCAGCTACTGTAAGTAAACATCCGGTTGCATATACCCATGGTGGTTTTCGCGGAATTGTTGACATAAAAAGGAATATCTCTGATGAGGCTGCTAAAGCAGTGGCTGCAAAAGGTGGTGTAATTGGTCTTCAATTTGGGAACTACTTTAATGGTCCTAAATATTTTAATTGGGAAAATTCAAAGCCAAGTTCAGAAAAACCGAAGCTGGAATTGGAGAAGCCGTTTTTGTCAATAGAAGACGCAGACAAAGAAGTTGCCAAACGCTTGCCATATGTCTTTCGTGGTGTAATACCAGATGAGTATAGAATGGGTACAGATCAACTTGCTAGAGTTGTTGACTACGGGATTCGTTTGGTTGGAGAAGATCATGTTGCACTAGGATCAGATTTTGATGGAGGTATTGCTCTTCCAAAGGAAATGAAAGATGCGAGTGATTATCCTGAAATGTATAAAGCATTGAAAGCAATTGGCTATTCGCAATCCCGTATCAATAAGGTTATGGGGCTGAACTGGCTTAGATTGATAAGAAGTGTAACGGAAGGGAAATAATTAATAAAGTACTAAAGTGCCAATGAGGTGCCAAAATAAATAGAAAACTATGTCAATTACCAGTATCATTAAAAGAGACAGCTAACAGTTAGATTACAGATCAAAAGGAAAATGATCTACTGATTTTTTTTTAATTTTTTATCACAAGTTAAGTTACTCTGATATTAAACCGATAAAAATGGCTCAGCAAACGGGCCGAATTGAATTTATAATTTTTAAAAATTAATTATGTTAAAAGGAATTTTACCTGCAATACCCACCTGTTTTACCATTGATAACAAAATCGATATGGGAGCACAGAAAAAAGTTATTCAGTTCGTAATTGCTGCGGGAGCACACGGCATAGTTTTCCCTGGATTGGCAAGCGAATATAATTATCTGACTTCCTCCGAACGTTTAGACTTAATAAAATTACTTGTTGCAGAAGTGGACGGGCGTTTGCCTATTGTAGCCGGGATTGGTGCTTCCAGTAAAGATGAATCTATCCTTTTGGGTAAAGAGGTGATGAAAAACGGTATTGATCATTTCATGCTCATGGCTCCCAAAGAGTTTGAAAGGGATATAGATAAACACAAAGTGTTTTTTCAAGACGTCGCTGCGGCATTACCAAATGGAAAAATAGTACTTCAAAATGCTCCTTCACCAAGTGGAGCCGGACTTAATGCTGAAGAGTTAATATTTATTTCAAAACATAATGAAGCTATTAAATACATTAAGGAGGAAACTCTTCCTTCTGGTCCAACGATTACGGCTTTGTTGAATCATGATATGCCCCATTTATTGGGGGTTTTTGGTGGTGCTGGAGCACGATTTATAATTGATGAACTCAACCGAGGTTCTTTAGGAGCCTTCCCGGCTGCTGAAATCATTGATTTGCATGTTGCTATTTATCATGCACATCAAAAAGGAGAGGCAAAAAAAGCTAGAAATTTGTATCGAATGAGTCTTCCACTATTGACTGCTCAAATGATATATCGAATGGAGCTTACAAAATATATCCTTAAAAAAAGAGGTATAGTAGATGCATTACATGTTAGGGTTCCTCTACCAAAATTAGATACTCAAGCTAAACTAGATTTAGACTTGATTTTACAAGATCTACAAGAAGAAAATATTTTGATGTGAACATTAAGAGAAATTAAACTGGACCGTCAACAACCTGTATTTTAAGGCCTATACTATACTCATTTAATTGAATTGGCTATTAAAATACTGATATTCAGAGGGCAATCAAGGTCAAGTGGATTAAAGGTTCTATATGTTTTTCATTAGAGACATTGGTAAAAATGTCATAACAATATTTTTTTAATGGTTGATAATCAAGATTATTCTTAAAGCATTAATAAGACGATTATGGGAAAATTCGATTTCTATACAATTATAGTTTATGTACTAGGAATGTTTGCTATTGCTTTCATTTCCGCCAAGAGGACAACAAATCAAAAAGATATGTTTGTAGCTGGAAGACAAGCGCCTTGGTGGGCAGCTGGAATCAGTAGTTTTATGACGATGTTTTCAGCGGGAACATTTGTCGTTTGGGGTGGCATTGCATATAAAATGGGACTTGTAGCGGTTGTTATCAATATGTGTTACGGAGTAGCTTCTTTGTTAGCAGGATATTTTGTTGCAGGTAAATGGAATCAACTCGGTGTAACCTCACCGGCAGAATATATAAATTTAAGATTTGGGAAAATTGGACTCCATTTTTACACTTGGACATTGATGCTAAAAAAAATGATTGCTGTAGCAGTTTCATTTTATGCATTAGCAATTATCTTAGTAGCTTTAATTCCCTTAGATCAGGGAAACTTCTTTAGAAATCCTACCACCGGAAACTTATCCCTTACCTGGGCTGTGATTTTTTTTGGATCTATTGTGGTTATATACACTATGATAGGTGGATTATGGGCCGTCCTAATGACTGATGTTGTCCAATTTATATTACTGGTATTAGTTGTATTACTAGTTGTTATCCTGATGATTGCTAATGTTGATGACTTTGGCGAATTGATGCTTAATCTTCCTGAAAATTTCTTCTCTCCAACATCGAGTGATTATGGATGGTTATTTTTATGTGGATGGGTTACCATTCATTTTTTTATTTGTGGAGCAGAATGGGCTTTTGTTCAACGTTTTTTATCAGTTAAATCACCAACTGATGCTAAAAAATCTGCTTATATTTTTGGAATTATGTATTTAGTTTCACCAATTCTATGGTTTTTACCACCATTAATTTACAGAGGAATCACCCCTGATGCTAATCCGGAGCAAGCATATATTCTGGCTGCTAAATCTGTTTTGCCTTTTGGTGTTTTAGGACTTATGTTTGCTGCAATGTTTTCTGCCACAGCCAGTTTTGCAAGTGGACAACTTAATGTATTTGCAGGTGTACTAACAACTGATTTTTACCGCCCATTAATGAACCCAAAAGCATCAGGAAGAGTTTTGGTTTATGTGGGACGTATTTTAACTGCCATGCTCGGATTAGTATTAATCATTCTTGCTTTACTTATTCCTAGAATGGGTGGAGCAGAAAAAGTAATAATTTCCATCAACTCCTTATTGGTGTTACCCTTATTAGCTCCTACTTTATGGGGAATGTTCAGTCGCCGTATTGGTTTAAAAGAAATGTGCATTGTCACATTAACAAGTTTTATAATTGGTGGAATTCTTCGTTTTGGTCTTTCAATTCAAAGTAATGACATTGATATTTTAGTGGGAGTGCTGTTTCCTATTTTGCTACTAATTTTACTTGAATATTTAGGTAAAAACAAAGTTGATAAAGGGTGGATAGCCATTGAAGATTTACGTGTCTCTTCTATTGAAGTTTTAAAGGCAGGTGCAGCGCCAAAAGTATTTGACACGTTCCCGGGAAAAGTTATAATCCTAAGTTTAGTTTTTTGTGCAATTGGTTTGTTTTTTCTTTCATCAATGACTAATAGTGGAAGATTGATTATAGCTATTTTTGGTATTATCCTCTTACTTATTTCATTCATAATACACCTAGGTATGAAAAAAATGATTTTAAAAGACAAAGAATTTACTTCGTGATTTTTAATAAAATATGTTGCTTAACACTTTAAATAATAATTGTCAAAAAAATAGTTTTTCGAAATTGTTTACAATTACAGACCATTTAAATACAATTTAATTATGAGTCCATCGATTGATACCATAGTCATTCTTGTTTTTTCTGCATTCGTACTATGCATCGGACTCGTATTTTCTAGAACAGGGATTAACTTAAAATCTTTTTTTGCAGGTGGGGAGTCTGTGCCTTGGTTTATTGGAGGATTGTCTCTTTTTATGAGTTTTTTTTCAGCTGGAACATTTGTTGCCTGGGGCTCAATTGCCTATAAATATGGTTGGGTAGCAATTACTATTCAGTGGACCATGTGTATTGGAGCCTTAATCAGCGGTTTGTACCTTGCTCCATTATGGAAATCAACTGGTAACCTTACTGCTGCGGAGTTTATCAAAGAACGACTTGGTCCGCAAGTACAAAAGACCTATATCTATATTTTTATGCTAGTTTCTTTATTTATTAAAGGAACAGTATTGTATCCGGTTGCAAAGCTTGTCAGCGCTTCATTGGGTTATCCATTGATGCCTTCAACGATTGTTCTAGGCTTGTTTATGATTGCTTATACTGCTGTTGGCGGACTTTGGGCTGTTATGGTAACTGATATCCTTCAGTTTGTGATATTAACTGCTGCGGTACTGATAATACTCCCTCTTTCCTTTGATGCAGCGGGAGGATTATCAAAGTTTCAGGCGAATGCACAGGAAGGCTTTTTTGACCTAATTAATGGTGAATTTACCCTTGTATTTATTATTGCATTTACACTTTACCATATTTTCTATATTGGAGGTAACTGGACCTTTGTTCAGCGTTATACTAGTGTTAAAGATGGTAAATCAGCTAGAAAGGTAGCTTACCTTTTTGCCGCTCTATATCTGATCAGTCCGGTGTTATGGATGTTGCCACCAATGATTTATAAGACCATTAACCCATCCCTTACAGGTTTGGATACCGAAAATGCATATCTAATGATCTGTCAGTTAGTGCTTCCTCCCGGATTATTGGGTTTAATGCTAACAGGGATGTATTTTTCAACTTCTGCATCAGCAAATACAACTTTAAATGTTGTTTCTGCAGTATTCACGAATGATATTTATAAAGGTAGAATTAATCCTGCGGCAACTGACCGTAAACTAATGAATGTCGCCCGACTGTCATCTTGGTCAATTGGCCTAGGAATGATCGCTATTGCACTCATGGTTCCATATATCGGTGGTTTGGTCAATGTTACGCTCAGTGTTGGTGCTATTACCGGAGGACCTATTTTAGCTCCACCAATCTGGGCTTTGTTTTCCAAAAGGCTTAGCGGAAAAGCAACACTGATAATCACCTATGTCAGTTTGGGAATCAATCTGATCTTTAAAATTATTTTACCCTTACTTATCGATTTTAAGCTTAGCAGGGCTGAAGAAATGTTGGTAGGAGTTGGAGTGCCGCTTTTACTTCTTATCGCGAATGAAATCAAAGCTTATTATGCCAATTATCTTAGTCCGCAATATTTAGAATTCCAAGCCCATAAAAGTGCAAGAAAGGTTCAGAAGGATAATTTAACCGATGAAGAAATCAGTGAATCTTTACAGCAAAATAAATTTGGATTGAAAATCACTGCTTTTGCTCTCGCTTTTACAGCATTGCTCTTATTGGTTCTGGGTTTAATTACGGGAGACAATTTTGATCTTTTGGCATCGATAGCAGCATTGGTTTTTGTTCTGGCAATCATACCATTGAGGGCTTCAAAAAGGATTGAAATCCATTCCAAAAAATAATTTGATATTGTTAATAGTTATAATTTATGATTAAAAGTGAGTTTTCTTCTGCCGGACGTTCAATCAATGAACGCTCAATGAATGCTGATCTAGTTTTCATCGGTGGTGGTATTGCCGGAACCTGCGGAGCCATTGCCGCTGCGAGGGAAGGTTTAAAAGTTATTCTGGTACAGGACAGGCCGGTACTTGGTGGAAACGCGTCTAGTGAAGTGCGATTATGGATTTTGGGAGCTACCTCAAGTATGGGAAATAATAATCGCTGGTCTAGGGAAGGTGGGGTTTTGAGTGAGATATTAATTGAAAATATGTACCGTAATCCGGATGGAAATGCGATCATTCTGGATACCATAATGCTTGAAAAAGTAAAGGAGGAGACAAATCTAACCCTTCTCTTAAATACTGCCGTTTATGAAGTTGTTAAATCAGCTCCCGATGTAATCAGTCAGGTAATCGGTTTTTGTAGTCAGAATTCTACCCGTTATATTCTATCAGCACCTTTTTTCTGTGATTCATCCGGTGATGGGATTGTAGCATTTCAAGCAGGAGCAGCTTTCAGAATGGGAGCAGAGTCGAAAGATGAATTTGATGAGGGTTTTGCTCCAGATAAAGAATATGGCGAACTTTTAGGTCACTCTATTTATTTCTTTACAAAGAATGCAGGGAGGCCGATAACATTTACTGCGCCTTCTTATGCCTTAAAAGATGTTTCTTCGATAGTCAAATACCGTTCCTATGAACTCAGTGATCATGGTTGTAAGCTTTGGTGGCTTGAATATGGTGGAAGGCTCGATACAATCCATCAGACTGAGGAGATTAAATGGGAATTATGGAAAGTGATCTATGGAATATGGGATCATGTTAAAAACTCCGGAAAATATCCTGAATCTGAAAATCTGACACTGGAGTGGGTTGGTCATATTCCGGGTAAGCGGGAGAGCCGGCGTTTTGAGGGAGATTATATTCTTTCTCAGAAGGATGTTATAGAACAACGGGAACATTCGGATGCCGTATCTTATGGTGGATGGTCATTAGATCTGCACCCTGCGGATGGAGTTTTTAGTGAAAGGCCTGGTTGTAATCAATGGCATTCAAAAGGGGTTTATCAGATCCCACTACGGTGTATGTACAGCAAAAATATTAAGAATCTCTGGTTAGCCGGTAGAATTCTAAGTGCAAGTCACGTGGCATTTGGTTCGTCGAGGGTGATGGCTACTGTTTCATATTCAGCACAGGTATTAGGTATGGCAACCCAGTATTGCCTGAAAAACGGAATTACTCCTTCCAAACTTGCTAATTCTGAAAAAGTTCAGGAATTGAGGCAGGAACTGATGCAAAAGGGACATTTTATTCCAGGATTAGAGCCTGAAAGGACAAATTTAGCCCACAGTGCCAGCCTTAGTGCAAGTTCAGAATTTATATTTACTGAGTTAAAATCGGATGGTAATTGGCATAAACTTGACTATTCTACTGCCCAAATCTTACCTGCCGCAAAAGGAGATAAGATAAAGATTAGTTTTGATATAGATTCAAAGGAAAGCACTAATTTAACCATGCAATTACGGGTTAGTGCTAATCCAATCAATTATACACCGGAAATAATTCTTGAAAGCAGGGAAATTTCTGTAAGCTCTGGAAAAAGTATATTAACTACAGATTTTGCTCATATCATCACAAAAGATCAGTACGTATTTGTTTGTATTCTTAAAAATGAGCTTGTTTCAATTCAAACAAGCAATATGTTCCTCAGTGGAACTATGATGCTAATGAATCGTTATGACAAATCGGTAGCAACCAGTGGTGTTCAGTTACCACCAGATGGGATTGGAATAGACTCTTTTGAATTCTGGCTTCCATCAAGGAGGCCGGCTGCTCAAAATCTGGCCTTTAAACTTTCACATGACCTCAAACCTTTCAAGGTTGCTAATCTGATCAATAGATTTTGCCGTCCTACTAATACAGCTAATTCTTGGGTTGCTAATTTGAACGATGAAAATCCTTGTGTGACTTTAAAATGGGATAAAACTGTCCAAATTAAGAGGATCGTATTATTCTTCGACTCAGATTTTGACCATCCGCTGGAATCAACTCTAAGGGTGCATCCTGAGCGTGTGGTTCCTCACACAGTCAGAAACTATAAAATAATGGATTCTGAAGGTAAACTGATCTTTGAAAAAGAAGGAAATTATCAGCATATAAATGAGGTTATACTGGAAACGGAAATTGCTACTAGTTCAATCCGAATTTGCTTGGAACATCCTTCTCCGAATGTTCCTGCAGCATTGTTTGAGGTACAGGTCTTTTAATTGATTAAAACATTTGGATTCAGGTAGTTTCTGATTCCAATAACATGCTTGAGTTTCTTATTATAAGCTCTGAATCGAGAGTTTTAGTAACAGCTTTCCATTGCGAGACGTCTTTGTCTATTAGGTCAAGTAACAATTGCATCGCTGTGCTACCTATGAGCCTTTTAGGCTGAGCTACTGTGGTTAGTCCGGGCTCAATAAGATTGGAGCCATAGTCGTTACTAAAACCAACAATGCCAATTTGTTGTGGAATCTGTATTCCCATTTCTTTGATTGTACGTATTGCTTCGATTGCGGCAGGATCATTAGCAATGAATAATCCATCAGGTGGATATTTAAGCTCCATTAAATGTCTGATATAGATCTTAACTTTCCCCAGGGTAAGATCGTATGGGATGATCAATGATTCGTCAATTGGAATTTTATGTTTCTTGAGTGCATCCAGATATCCTTTTAGACGTTTTCTACTTGTTATTAGCGAATCAGGACCTGCCAAATGGGCTATTCTTCGTTTGCCTGTCTGGATAAGATGTTCTACAGCACCCAATGCAGCATCGTAATCATTTATAACAACTTTTGGAACAATCAGTTCATCGCAAACCCGATTAAATAATACCATCGGAATGCCTTTTCTCTGAAAAATTTTCAAGTGTTCATAGCTACGAGTTTCCTTGGATATTGAAACTAATATTCCATCCACCTGGCTCGCTAGCATAACCTTGGAATTTGCTACTTCGGTCTCGAATTTCTCATTCGATTGGCTGACTATGATATTATAACCAAATTTACTCGCCATCTCTTGGGTACCAATCACTACCTGCGGAAAAAACGAGGTCTCAAATTCAGGAACTATAATCCCAATCAGATTACTTTTCTTTGAAATTAGATTAATGGAAAGCATATTGCGCTGGTAATCCAGTTTTTCAGCTAGTTCAAGAACGGCTTTTCGGGTTTCAATTTTTACTTCCGGGTGGTTTGTTAAAGCGCGTGAAACCGTAGACTTGGATATATTTAATTCTTTGGCGATGTCATATATCGTTGTCTGGTGTACTTTCATTTTAATCCCAATTTGGTATAAAAATAAAATAAATTTTGAGGAAGTTTTAGAATTAAGAGCTGGATTTTAATTCATTTTTTATAACCTGTAACCTTCCATATTTCCCGCCAATATAATGCATGGATCAAATGGCTTATTTGCTCCTAAACCAAAACGAAGATCATCCCTACATCTGACAGTAATTTCTCTGAAGGTACAAGGCACTCCCTTGAATAATAAGCCGATTTCTAAAATTTGATCTTGCTTTCCCTAATTAAAATTATTGTATTAATGTCACTAAAAGAAAGATAAGGTGAATGGTAGCGAGGAGGCCATCCTACAGAAAATTAGACTGCCCTAACAATTAGTTTACAATTATTTTTTTTATATTAGGACAATTTTTTTAACTAACGCAAAAAATATATGAAAAAAAACTTACTACTAGTTTATTTATTGTTTTTTACCTTTTCCACTGTAATAGCTCAGGATAGAACTGTTTCAGGAAAAGTAACAGCAACAAATGACGGTTTACCCTTACCTGGAGTGAGCGTAATCGTAAAAGGCACTAACATTGGCACACAAACTGATGGAAATGGTAATTTCCAGCTTTCTGCACCAAATAGTGCAACTACTCTTGTATTCAGATATATTGGTTTTGATCAAGTCGAAGCGGCTATCACTTCCAATATGTCTATAGCATTGAAGGAAAGCAAAAGTCAGCTTTCTGAAGTTGTTGTTACCGGTTATAGCTCAATTAACCGATCTCAATTCTCTGGTGCAACGGTAAATGTTAGCGGAGCTGCTGTTGCCAAACAGCCTCTTGCATCATTTGATCAGGCTTTGCAGGGTGCATCAACAGGTGTTAATGTCACTGCTAGCGGTGGACAACCCGGACAGAACGCTGTAGTCAGGATCCGTGGTAACGGTTCCATCAACGGAAGTAACGTGCCTTTGTACGTTGTAGACGGTATTGAGATCAGTGCTGCAGATTTTCAAACAATGAATGCCGGCGACTTTGAAAATGTTGAAGTATTGAAAGATGCTATTTCAACCGGTATTTATGGTTCAAGAGGATCTAACGGTGTAATCGTTGTTACTACCAAGCAAGGAAAATCAGGTCAGATCCAATTTAACTATGATGCACAGGTTGGTCAGAGCAACATGCCGGAAGACAAGCTGATTGTTATGAACAGCCAGCAAAAAATTGACTACGAGATTGCGAATGGAAATCCATATGGATGGACTGCCGCCCAACAAGCTGAACTGAAAGCTGTGAATTTTGACTGGAAAGATGCATTATTTCAAACTGGTCAAACACAACAACATCAAATCAGCGCCAACGGAGGAACTGAGGCTACGAAATTTTACGCTTCGCTTTCGTTCCTTGATCAGGAAGGTATCGTAAAAACCACTGGTTTGAAAAGATATACCGCCCGGGCTAATGTAGATAATCGTGTTAAAAACTTCCGCTTTGGCTTAGGTGTTCAGGGAGGATTTTCACAGCGAAATAATACAGCCGAGAATAATACTTCGCTTAGCTCACCTTTGAATGCAGTTCGCTGGAGTAATCCTTATGAACGCGATTTTACTTCTACTGGTGAATATAATCAATCAGGCGGTTTTGGACAACTTACTTCTGGGCAGAACAACGGTGCTATGGAATTATTCTTGAATAGAAATGATGGTAAGCAACTTAAAGGTTTGGTTACTACCTACCTTGAATATCATGTCCCAGCGGTTAAAGGATTGTTTGTAAGAACCAATTGGGGTGGAGATTATACTCAAAATGAGGCTGATAACTTTACAAACCCGCTGGTTTCTGGTGCTCAGGCAAGACAAGGCGCGCTAACAAGGTCTTTCAACAGGAATTTCCGATATACAGGTACAACTTCACTTAATTATTCAAAAACAATTAATAAGCACGAAATCAGTGGTGGCTTGTTTACTGAAGTAGTAAAGAACAGTTTCAGGTCATTTGGTTTTACAGGTTATGGCTTTACAAATGGATTTGAAAACGAATCGGGTATTACTCCCGGATCGGCCACATCTCCAAACCTGATTTCCCCAGTTAACGGCTTCGGTACTGAAAACGGTTTATTATCCTATTTCGGTCTTGCAAATTACGGTTATGATGGTAAGTATTTTGTGAATTTAGTAGCAAGAAGAGATGGTTCTTCAAGGTTTGGATCTGGTAACAGATGGGCAAACTTCGGATCAATCGGAGCTTCATGGATGATCTCTCAGGAATCATTTGTAAAAAACATCAATTTTATTAGCGACCTGAGATTACGTGCCAGCTATGGTACAACAGGTAATCAGGGTACTGATGATTTTCCTACCCCAATCTTTGGTAGAGCTGCCTATGCAGGTGTCAGTGGATTTACTCCCACTTCTCCGGGTAACCCACAGTTAACTTGGGAAACAGGTACAACTTCTAACATTGGATTAGATTTCGGAGTATTAACTAACCGTATTTCAGGAACAATTGAATACTACAATCGCGAGACTATAGATCAGTTATATGGCGTGCCTATTGATCCAGCAGGAGCAGGATTTACTTCGATCACCAGTAACTTTGGTTCTTTAAGAAACCGTGGGGTTGAATTTTCTCTCCGTGGTGATGTGATCAGAACTAAATCATTAAGATGGAATATTGGAGGAAATATTTCCTACAACAAAAATCAAATCGTAGATATTCCAAGGGATGACGTTATTTCTGGAGTTACTATTTTAAAAGAAGGCAAACCTTTGAATAGCTTGTTCCTGGTTCCATATGTAGGTGTTGATCCTGCAACAGGAAATGCGTTGTATCGCAAGCTGGACGGAACAGTTACTCCTACATTTAGTGTGGCAGATAAAATAGTTTATGGTACTTCAGATGCACCACTTTTTGGAGCTCTTACTACTGATTTAAGTTACAAGGGTTTTGATTTTAGTGCATTGATGACTTTCTTCTTGGACAGACAGATGTACAATAATGACTTGAACAACCTTACCAATCCAACTTATTTCTACGATAACATGCATATTGATGTGTTAACCGAATGGAGAACTCCCGGACAAATTACTAATGTGCCTAGGGCATCGGCTTCAGGTGGCAATGCTTATCAAGCTCAAACAAGCCGGTTTTTGGAAAAAGCTGACTTCT
>CAMBFY010000039.1 GCA_945865415.1 Sphingobacterium thalpophilum | reverse complement strand
ATCGGCGGTGTCCACCTCTTCCCATTCCGAACAGAGAAGTTAAGCCCGCCAGAGCCAATGGTACTGCCGTAACAGGTGGGAGAGTAGGTCGGTGCCCAATTTTAAACAAAAGCTCAATACTTCATTGTATTGGGCTTTTTTTGTTTTCTGTCCTGACTTTCGTCAGGATCACACTTTGATACTCTAAAGCCAAGCCCGCCATAAAGCCATTTTATTGTCATTGCCAGGAGGTACGATGAAGCAATCTTATGATAATTAGTGTTAATAGTGAGGAGATTGCTTCGCTATGCTCGCAATTAACAAAACTTACTAAAGTGTTAGTTAAGGAAAATGTGACCGCAGCGGCAGCTTGACCGTAGCGTAAATTAGACCTAACCACTATTTTCTGCGGCAAACTACAGCGTCCCCGCCCATGTGAAGCCATTCGGACGGGGAGAGTCCGGCTGTAGGGACCGATAGGACAATGACCCTGCTTTTCAAATTATCCTGATTATTCTTGTCGACCTTATATCATACCCCTGATTTTGTATTAGTTGGATCCATATAAAATAAGCCCTAAGATCTATTATTTCTTCCAATGAATTACAATACTATTCATGCGTAGTAATAATAGGCTTTTTCCAAGGATTGTCTGATTCATTTCAATTTCTCAATCGTCTTTTTTATGTAATTGAAAAAAAATATTGTGTAAAGCATTTCCAATCAAGATTTTAGTGTTTACACCGCAATTTTAGTATCCAATTTCATGCTTTTTGCGTACATTTAAATAATTTTAAAAATATATGAATATCAATATAGGATCTCGCAGAGAAGTATTAGTGCACATTGAAAAGTACATGCTTGAAAAGATGCATGAATACCTTAAGCCTATCGAAACAAATTGGCAGCCTTCCGACTTTCTGCCTGATTCAACGCGCGATACATTTTATTCAGAAATCAAGGATTTAAAGGAAAATGCTAAAGCACTTTCGTATGACCTGGTAGCGGTTTTAATCGGTGATACTATTACTGAAGAAGCGCTTCCAACCTATGAATCTTGGTTGACTATGGTGGATGGCATTTCTAAAGATGAACAAAATGGCTGGATGAAGTGGGTTAGACTATGGACTGCAGAAGAAAACCGTCATGGTGATCTGCTGAATAAGTACCTTTATTTATCAGGCCGTGTAGATATGCGCCAGATGGAAATCTCAACTCAATATCTGATTGCTGATGGTTTCGATATCGGTACGGGTCATGATCCATACCGTAATTTTATCTATACCAGTTTTCAGGAACTAGCTACAAATATTTCACACAGAAGGGTTGCTTCATTGGCTAAAGCTGAAGGGGATACACTGCTTTCAAAAATGTGCGGTGTAATTGCTTCGGATGAAGCCAGACACGCAAAGGCTTATAAAGATTTTATGCTTCGTATTTTTGAAGTGGATCCTAGTGAGGCAATGATTGCTTTTGAAGATATGATGCGCAATAAGATTGTAATGCCTGCACACTTCCTTCGTGAGGTAGGTTTACAAATGGGTCAGACATTCGGGCACTTTACTGATGCAGCACAGCGCCTGGGTGTTTATACGGCAGTTGACTATGTGCAAATCATGAAACAATTGATTGATGAATGGCATATCGAAAAAGTGCGTGATCTGAATGAGGCCGGTGAAAAAGCTCGTGATTATATAATGAATTTGCCTGATCGCCTCTTGAAGGTTGCCGAAAGAATCAAAAATCCTTCCCTTGAATATAAGTTCAGCTGGATAGCGGGTTAAGAATATAGAATTTACATAGAAAAGCCCAACCGGTAGAAATACAGGTCGGGCTTTTCTTTTATTGCTTAAATTACTTTTTAACTAATTGCATCTTTTCAGGATTCCATAGTATAGCAGTATCGTTATTATAGCTGTCATTACACAACAATGCAGGTGCTGCTGCACGATAACCGAAAATCGCATCTTCGGCAACTTTACCATTGTTTTTAATCGCATTAAAGAAATTCACAAAATGGTCATAAGGCCCACCCATATATCCTTTTTCTGCTGCAAAGGTATACTCTTCCTGAGGAAGGATTCTTTTCCGATCACTTAATGGAGTACCCGCATTCTTCATTCTTTCAATGAAGAATGGATCATCGGAAGAAAAGTTTTTATTTCTCCGCAGTGTAACACTATCCCAGCCAATATCCATGGCTCCTTCACTTCCAACTAGTTTTAATATCGTGTTTCCGCTGGTGCCATCGGCAAAATTGCATCTTAAGGAGAGATTAAATGCGGGGTGAGCCTGAGCTTGTTCAGTATAATCGAATATTCCCAGAAGTACATCCGGAACTTCTCGCCCGTCTTTCCAATACCTTAATCCGCCAGATGAATAGATCTTATTCGGTCCGAAAGAATCTGTAATAAAATGGAGACTTGAGAATAGATGGACAAAAAGATCACCCGACATTCCTGTTCCGTAATCCCGGTAATTTCTCCACCGGAAGAAACGCATCGCATCAAAGGATCTTTTGGTTGTATTGCTCACAAAAGTATCCCAGTCGACTGTAGCTGCAGAAGCATCACCCGGTATTGGATACTGCCATGCACCACCCGGTGAATGACGAGCCCAGAATCCTTCGGCAAAATTAAGCTCACCGATCGCTCCATCTTTTAACAGTTCCTTTGCTTTCTCATTTCCCAGGGAAGATACGCCCTGACTTCCAACCTGAAATACTTTTCCGGTTTCCTTTTGTGCTTTGATCACAGCCGGACCCTCGGTAATATCATGAACCATTGGCTTCTCACAGTAAACATGTTTACCCGCCCGCATTGCATCGATTGAGATCTGCTGATGCCAGTGATCAGGAGTAGCTACAATAACCGCGTCTATATCTTGACGATTTAATAATTCCTTGTATGATCTTGTGGTGAAAATGTCTTGTCCCCAACGTTCTTTTGCAGCCTTAAGCCGACCATCATAGAGATCACACACGGCTACCAGTTTTACACCAGGTACCTTTAAAGCTGTGATCGTATCGCCCGTCCCCATGCCACCGGCTCCAATCAAGGCAATATTAATAGTGTCGTTTGCCCCTATGTATTGTCTTTTATGGATTATAAACTGTGTTGTTTCACTTCCCTGAGATGCTGCAAGTACATTGCTTCCTACAGCAACAGCGGCTGTGGATGCAGCAAGTTTTTTAATAAAGCCTCTGCGTGATGATTCCTGATTGTTGTTCATTAGAATAAATTTGGTTTTTAGTCCCGCATATGCGGGCTTGAATCCCGCGATGTGAGGGATGTTTAAAGAATTTTATGTCGTGCTTTTTTTTACTCGAGTTCTTTAATTACAATTCTTTTCCATCTAACCTTAATGTCACCACCGGAATGGATTTGAAGTGCAATAAAGCCTTTTCCAGCTCCGAATTTTTCATCTTTAAGTTTAGAGATCTGTTTACCATTTAACCAGGTAGTTATTTCATCACCAGTTACATGAATTTTTCCTCTGTTCCAGCCATCCGGACTAAGTCCTGATTCTTCTTCTTTAGTAGGTTTGGTTAACCAGCCTCTACCGTAGGATTCGTAAATGCCTCCTGTTCCGTTACCTGGAGGAGCAACCTCTACCTGCCATCCACTGATTTTAGTGCCTTCGATGCTGGAACGTACAAATACACCGCTATTACCATTTGCTTCAAGTTTAAAATCATATTCCAGAATGAAGTTCTTATAGTTTTTGTCTGTAGAAAGATAGCCATATTCTTCTTTTGGCCCATTTTCACAAACCAGATGGCCATTTTCAACGTACCACTTTTCAGTACCATGAATAGTCCAGCCGCTAAGATCTTTACCGTTGAACAGTTTTGTTGATTTCTGAGCAATTGCAGCAGTTGAAATCAAAATGAAGGAAACAATAATTACTAAGTATTTCATTAGGATGTGTTTTGGTTTATGTAATAAATATAGTTTTTAAAAAACGGATTCAAAACGAAGTGGTTAATATTTTACATTAAATATGATTGTGCTTCAATCATTTGTGGAAATCATTAAAGAAGGAAATTAAGTTGCTTTGGGTAATGAGTGGTATAAAATCATGTAATTTCTTCCCGTGTTGATGATTTGTTAGATTAGAGCATTTGTTTTAATTTGTCGAATTGGAGGGTGTGATTTCCTTCATTTCTAAGGAGGCTCGCCTGACCGGACGGGCAGGTATGACGAGGAATCTCGTGATGTAAGATTCCTCTTTGAATCACAAGATTTCTCCCCGACTTAAGAATTTGTTTGATTAAAACGCTCGTTCCCGCGAGTCGAAAGGATAGGCATTACATATTCCTTCTGTACTGCCCGCCAACCTCATACAAAGCATGTGATATCTGCCCCAGAGAACAAACCTTACAAACCTCTACCAGGCTTTCAAAAATATTTTCACCGGCAACAGCTTTTTGCTGAAGTTCTTTCAAAAGCTTAATTGAAATTTCATCATTTCTTTGTTGAAAGATTTCCAGAGCGCTGATCTGGAATTTCTTTTCTTCTTCTGTCGCGCGGATAACTTCTGAAGGGATTATCGTAGGTGAGCCGTTTTTGTTGAGGAAGGTATTCACCCCAACAATTGGATAAGTCCCGTCGTGTTTGAGGGTTTCATAATAAAGTGATTCTTCCTGAATGCGGCTGCGCTGGTACATGGTTTCCATGGCTCCCAACACTCCACCGCGATCATTGATTCGCTTGAATTCTTCTAAAACAGCTGATTCAACCAGTTCGGTCAGTTCCTCGATGATGAATGCACCCTGCAAAGGATTTTCATTTTTTGACAGACCTAATTCTCTGTTAATAATAAGCTGTATAGCCATTGCTCTGCGTACCGACTCTTCCGTCGGTGTGGTGATTGCTTCATCATAGGCATTGGTATGCAGTGAATTGCAATTATCATAGATCGCGTAAAGCGCCTGCAAAGTAGTCCGGATATCATTGAAATCAATTTCCTGAGCATGCAGGGAACGACCTGAGGTCTGGATATGATATTTTAATTTTTGTGAACGGTCATTGCCTTTGTATTTATACTTGATTGCTTTAGCCCAGATTATTCTCGCCACACGACCAATTACTGAATATTCAGGATCAATTCCGTTTGAGAAAAAGAAGGAGAGGTTTGGTGCAAACTCATCGATATGCATGCCACGGCTCAGGTAATATTCTACGAATGTAAAGCCATTACTCAGGGTAAATGCAAGTTGGGAGATTGGATTCGCGCCTGCTTCAGCGATATGATATCCCGAAATAGAAACGGAATAGAAGTTTCTAACCTGTTTGTCAATGAAATACTTTTGGATATCGCCCATCATCCTCAGGGCGAATTCAGTTGAAAAAATACAGGTATTTTGTGCCTGATCTTCTTTTAGAATATCTGCCTGCACAGTACCTCTTACACTGGCAATTGCATAGGCTTTGATCTTATTATATACTTCTGGTGCTAAGACCTGATCACCGGTAAGTCCGAGAAGCATTAAGCCAAGTCCATTGTTTCCTTCAGGGAGATCGCCTTGATAAACCGGCTGCGAAATGCCCTTTGCTTTGAACATCTGATCAATTTTTGCTTTGACTTCTGCCTGAAGCCCATGTTCAATGATGTATTTCTCACATTGCTGGTCGATGGCGGTATTCATGAAAAAGCCGAGCAGCATTGGCGCCGGACCGTTAATGGTCATGGAAACCGATGTGGAAGGATGGCAGAGATCAAAACCGCTGTACAGTTTTTTAGCATCATCAAGTGTCGCGATGCTAACACCTGAATTTCCAATTTTACCATAAATATCCGGACGGATTCCTGGATCTTCTCCATAAAGTGTGACCGAATCGAAAGCTGTAGAAAGCCGGTGCGCGGGTTGTCCGAGGGAAACATAATGAAAACGCTTGTTTGTCCGCTCCGGACCACCTTCACCCGCAAACATGCGTGTTGGGTCTTCACCTTCACGTTTTAAAGGGAATACTCCGGCGGCATATGGAAACTCTCCGGGAACGTTTTCAGTCAGTAACCAGCGCAGGATGTCGCCCCATGCTTCATATCTCGGTAAAGAAATCTTTGGTATTCTAAGTTTAGACAGGGATTCTGAATAAAGGGATTGTTTAATTTCTTTATCCCGGACTTTAAAAATGAATTCATCAGCCTTATATTTTAAGATCGTATCCGGCCATTCACGCAATAATCTGCGACATTCTGAATCAAGACTTTCTTCAAGTTTATCATAAATGTCGGTCAAAAAGCCTTTTAAGCCCTCTCCTTCGGTTAAAGTTTGGTTGAAGCCCAATACCCCCTTAACCTGAAACATCTGCTGAGCAATTTTACACTGTCCGTTTACCCATTCGGCATAAGCTGAACTGCTTTCAACGATTTCTGCTAGATAACGGATCCGCTCTGGCGGAATGATATAACTATTTTCACTATGCTTTCCGATTAGTTCCATTTTTGCCTGGAAATCATATCCGGTTTTACTTAAAATGGCCTTCATCAATTCCGAGAAGAGCTGATTCATCCCTGGATCGTTGAACTGGGAAGCCATGGTGCCAATCACAGGAAGTTCTTCATCCGGAGAATCGAACAAAAGATGATTGCGCTTGAACTGTTTTCGTACATCTCTGATCGCATCCAGAGCACCACGTTTATCAAATTTATTGATCGCAACGATATCTGCGAAGTCGAGCATGTCGATCTTTTCCAGTTGGGTCGCTGCTCCAAACTCGGGAGTCATCACATATAAGGATACATCGCAATGTTCGGTGATCTCGGTATCCGACTGTCCGATGCCCGAAGTCTCAACAATGATGAGTTCATATCCTGCTGCTTTGCAGATATCAATCGACTCCTGAACATATTTTGAGAGTGCTAAATTAGCCTGCCTTGTCGCAAGGGAACGCATATAAACCCTAGGATTATTAATGGAGTTCATCCGGATTCGGTCGCCTAACAAAGCACCGCCCGTTTTGCGTTTTGAAGGATCAACCGAGATTATCGCAATGCTTTTATCCGTTTCGACCAGAAAGCGGCGAACCAGTTCATCAATTAGGGAAGATTTTCCAGCTCCTCCGGTTCCCGTTATGCCGATAACCGGGACTATTTTATCTGCATTTAATTTTCCAAGTTCTTTCAGGAAGCTCTCTGTCTGCTCCGGATGATTTTCTGCCAGCGTAATCGCGGAAGCAATTGCATTTACATCCTTTTTTTGAATGCCCTGCAGTTCATTGGTCAGGCTGATATGGGTTTGGAAATCACATCCCTTGAGCATATCATTAATCATACCCTGAAGTCCCATTTTTCGGCCATCATCAGGTGAATAAATCTGAGTGATTCCGTATTCTTTCAGTTCTTTAATTTCAGACGGCAAGATTACTCCGCCACCGCCTGCAAATATTTTGATATGGCCAGCATCGGATTTCTGAAGCAGATCATACATATATTTTAAATACTCAGTATGTCCACCCTGATAGGAGGTCATTGCAATGCCCTGAACATCTTCCTGAATCGCACAGTTTACAACCTCCTGCACTGATCGGTTATGGCCGAGATGGATTACCTCTGCCCCCGAGGACTGAAGTATTCGGCGCATAATGTTGATGGTAGCATCATGACCATCGAACAATGCAGCTGCTGTAACAAAACGGATCTTATGTTTAGGTTTGTAGACTTCGGTCATTTTGGTTCCTGGTTGGGCTATAAAGGTAAGAATAATTGGATTGATGCGAGATTCAGGAGGGGGTGGAAATAAGAAGGAGAGTTCAGGTTTGCTTTCAGCAATTGGGATAGCTTGCGCCCAAAAAATTTACTATGGATGCTCAGGTGGCCAACCGACCCCGAAGGTTCAATTTAATCATCAAGAATTGGGAGGTTCCAGCTTTCCTTTAGAACTTCCCTGCTGGTTTTCATTGGATTTGTTTTTCAATGGTGTTTTCATTTAAGCTCCTGGTTTGAAAGGGCAATGGCACGTGTTTGCATTTCGCCCTATTTACATTGTAATCATAAGAAATCTGATAAAAAATGACTTTGGTTACAACCAATTTTTCTTTTTGAAAAAGATCAAAGTGATAACCGAAGATAAAACCATCAATGTAATGGCAAACAGGTAGCCATAATCCCAGTCTAGTTCGGGCATAATTTTGAAGTTCATGCCATACAGACTAGCAATCAGCGTAGGCGGCATAAAGGCCACCGTTGCAACTGTAAAAATTTTAATGATTCGATTCTGTTCAATATTCACCAAACCCATAAAGGTGTTTTGAAGGTATTCCAGTCGCTCGAATGCAAATTTATTGTGCTCGATTAGTGAACCGATATCTTTAATCATGATACGAAGGACTGGCATATATTCCTCAGGTAATAAACTACTTTTCATTAAGGATGAAACCAGTCGCTGCTTATCCACAATATTTTCGCGCATCAGTATATTGTAATTTTGAAATGAAGCAATTTTTAAGAGTATCTCTTCATCAGAGCGCTTTCTATTCAGAGTTAATTTCTTGTTCAGATCTGCGATATCTTTTGCAAGACCCTCAATAATATCAGCATCCTGTTCAATTCCTGTTTCAAGAATTGTTAGCAGGATATGATATCCGTTAGTAAATGCTCCCGGATTGGATTTGATTTTTTTGACGGATTCTCCAAAGGTTTTCAAATCGTCATCCCGGTAGGTAAAGAGAATTCCTTTTTCAAGGATGATGGATACCGGACAATAATCAAATTCCTGCTGCCTGAGCGATAAAAAATTGGAATTGATGATCAGTTCATCATCCAGTTCATAAAATCGGGAAGAACTTTCGATTTCAGTGGATTCTTCTACTGAGGAGTATTTGATGTCAAAATAGGTTTCGATCGTTACTTTCTCTTCTACGGTGGAATTTTGCAAATCTACCCATACCAAGTCAATCAGCGGAATAGCACGTAATAAGCTGATGTCACTTTCTTTTGCCAGTCGTTTCTCTTTCTTATAGTATATTCGTAGCATAACCTCTATTTAGGGTAAAATTGAATTTTGTATCTTTGCAAAAATAAAGTTTTGGGAACACCTTTAGATTACGGATACAAGAATTATAATCATTATGGTGCTTATCTTAAAAATAAGTACGATGGGCAGCGCGTGTACAAGATTATTGCTGATGCCGGATTTACCTGTCCGAACCGTGATGGGAGCAAAGGTTATGGTGGATGTACCTATTGTAATGTAGATTCTTTCACACCCGAGCTTTCCCGTAAACTTCCTACCATTCGCGAACAGATCGAACAGGGTATGGAAAGGGCTTATAAAAATTACAGAGCTGAAAAATTCATCATCTATTTTCAGCCTAATACCAATACCTATGCTCCGACCCATTATCTCAAAATGCTTTATGATGAGGCACTCAGTATTAACACAGAGAGTATTGTTGGATTATCGGTAGGAACCCGGCCTGATTGTATCGATTTTGAGAAGCTAGCATTGCTTGAAAGTTATGGCGACAGATTTGATGTCGACCTGGAGATGGGCATGGAATCGATCTATGATGATACGTTGCTTCAGATTAACAGGGGATGTACCCACCAGGAATTCCTGAATGCAATTCAGCTAGCAGAAAACACTAAAGTTGATATTTGTGTTCATACCATTTTTGGCTTCCCATGGGAAACCCATGAAATGATGCTTCGCTATGCAGATGAGATTAACAGATACCCTCAAATCAAATTCGTTAAACTACATCATCTTCATATTGTAAAAGGCTCGATCATGGGTTCAAGATATGCCCGTGATCCTTTTAAAGTATTTACAATTGATGAATACACCGACTTTATTGCCGAGTTCATTCCCTTATTGAAACCGGATATTGTACTTCAAAGGCTATTTGGCCTCGCCGATTTCGATTTGCTCATCGCTCCAAATTGGGGATTGAAGAAATCCCAGATCCAGAGTTATATTGATAAGCGTCTGGAAGCCAAAGGAGTGGTGCAGGGGAGTGCTTATAAACCCGCCCCTTCATTAGTCGTTTGATCACAGCGCGCTAATTTTCTAATTGCTTCTTTTCCTGATTCATTTATTTTCAAATTTTCAATTGAATTGATAGAGTTATGTATGGCCGTCCTGAGTATTGTGCTTTACCGAGTATGGGGATTCGGCTTTCAGTATAATCTCAAAACTTTGTTCTTAGTGCCTCGGTAAAGTGCAATTTAATTTTTGAATGTCATTGCGAGGAGGTACGACGAAGCAATCTTATGACTTGATGTAGTATAATTGAGGAGATTGCTTCTCAGCCTCGGGCTGATCACAATGACAAAACACTGCGCTCCATCCACCACCTCCCATTCATTAATCAACCCTTGTTATATACAACTCGACCCGGGGTAACATAACATTTATGCTCTTCTTCTCTAAAAATCTATATTTTTCTCATAAATCATGGAATTTTTAACAAGAAATTCAAACTATAGACTAACTATTGAGCATTTTTCGTGATTGTATTTCCAATAATTAAAAATTTTATAAAATAATAAGTCTAATTCTCCATTAAAAGCTCAATTAAGATTGTAAAATTAAAAATATTGAATGTTTTATTAAAAAAGTATCAAAAAAATATTGATTTTATTTAAAATGCTTATACATTTGTATCAAACAATTGAATTTTGTTCTTTTAATAAAATATTTTATCATGAAAGTTGGACTAAAGCAAATTTTGCCATTTTTATTTCTTACTATCACAGCTGTAGCTGCAGTTTTTGTTCCTTCTCTTCCGGATTTTGCCAACACCGGCAAGTACAACGGAGCTGATATTGCCTGGTTGCTGATTGCTACAGCTCTCGTCTTCCTGATGACACCTGGCTTGGCATTCTTTTACGGTGGAATGGTTCATCGTAAGAACGTGATTTCAACGATGATCAAAAGTGTTGTTGCTGCAGGGGTTGTTAGTATCCTTTGGGTAACAGTTGGATTCAGTCTTTCTTTTGGAGAAAGTATTAGCGGAATAATCGGAGATCCAACAACATTTTTATTTTTTCAGGGTGTAAATTCAGGTGAACCTTGGAGTCTGGCACCAACTATACCTTTAACACTATTCGCCCTTTTCCAATTGATGTTTGCCATCATCACACCTGGTTTGGTGGTTGGAGCAGTTGCTGAACGCATTCGTTTTACCTCTTATATTTTGTTTATAGTTTTATTCAGTTTGCTGGTTTATGCGCCAATCGCACATTGGGTATGGCATCCGGATGGGTTTTTATTTAAAATGGGCGGACTTGATTTTGCCGGAGGTGCGGTAGTTCATATCTCTGCAGGCATGGCCGCTCTGGCTGGTGCCCTTGTGTTAAAACGCAGACAAACACATCTTAAAGGACAAGAAATTCCACCGGCAAATATTCCTTATGTATTAATTGGGACAGGTTTGTTATGGTTTGGATGGTTTGGCTTCAATGCCGGGTCTGCATTAGGAGCAAATGCTCTTGCAGTTTCTGCTTTTGCAACAACCAACGTATCAGGAGCTGCAGGAGGATTATCGTGGATGTTCTTCGATGTAGTGAGAGGTAAAAAACCATCTGTGCTTGGTTTCTGTATCGGGGCTGTCGTCGGACTTGCAGCTGTAACCCCAGGAGCCGGATTTGTAGGTATCCCACAAAGTATTTTTATAGGATTTGTAGCAGCGATCATATCAAACCTCGCAGTTTACTGGAAATCAAAAACTACATTGGATGATACACTTGATGTATTTCCTTGCCATGGAGTTGGTGGTATCGTAGGATTAATACTAACCGGTTTACTGGCAACTAAAACTGTTAACCCTGCAGGTTCTGATGGATGGTTTTACGGAAATCATGAGTTTTTCTTCACTCAGCTTAAATTAGTTGCGATCACAGTTTTCTATAGTTTCGTTGTTTCTTATGGTATCTTCAAATTCATTAACTTATTACAGCCTATGCGCGTAAGCTCTGAAGAAGAGGAAGAGGGACTTGATTCAACCCAGCATAATGAAAAATACACTCAGGGTACACTGCTGGTAAGCAGCCATGGTTTTATACATGAAATGGAAGTAGAAGAAGAAACGGAAGAAGACATAGAGAACGTACGGCAGATCGTTACTGAACGTACAAAACGTAAATCATCATAAACCAATTATAATTCATCAAGAAAGCCATTGCCTAATAGCAATGGTTTTTTTGTTTACTGAACAAGCTTGTTGGCGCAAGCTGAACTGGCAAAGGCTTCGGGCTTAGCTTTAAAAACGAAACCCATACTTAAAATATATCCCATGGCTTCGTGGAGAGCCATATTTGATTTGAAATTGGGATTTGTATTGATATCAGCATGAACTTCCAGATCTACATCATACAGATCAAGCAAATCACAAAGAGAATAGGCACATTCGATTGATTTCTGGACTTCGGAAAGCATCCGCTCTTTAATCCCCATTTTCAATGAAGAGCGTTCCTGGTGGATGTACATAAATCCACCTTTCTTTTGTCTTAAGAATACGATGACAGTCGCGAAGTCAATGATTGATCCTTTTACCTGGGAGTCAGTGCCGATACAGACTTTTAGTTTATTCCCCAGTGCAGATTCGCGTTCGATAGCACGCTCAACTTCTTCAAGAATCGGGCTTTCGATGGTTTCTCCATTAAATTTTTTCCAAGTCATAAATTTTGATTCAATGTGTGAATTTTTATTTAAGCCGGTGTAAAACAGGAAATTGCAGTACGTATAAATATAGCTGATAATCTTTCAATCCATCGACATAGGTATGTTATTTATTTGTTAACATATTAACAATGAGGAGCTAGTACTTGCCAGCCTCGGCCTGCCCTTTTGCTTGGTCTTGTGATTGATGTTCTCAGCACCACGAGTATCAGTTTTTATAAAGACATCAATCACAGGACCTATTGAGGGGCTGGTGTTAAGGATAACAGCGAACACCAGGGAAATCTAGGGGGAAGTTTTTATATTGACCCTGAATGGGTCAAATGTTTATAGAATTATTCATAACAGAAATCCCGATCCTGAATGGGTCGAATGTGAGAATCTTTCGCTGGTTGGTATTATCCCAACCAGCCCGATCACAATCTTAGTCAGTCAGTTTTTTATATCTCAAACGGTGTGGAGTAATATCTCCTGTACGTTTCTTCCTGTTTTCTTCGTATTCAGAATAATTCCCTTCGAAATAATAAACCTGAGAATTGCCTTCAAATGCCAGAATGTGCGTACATACCCTGTCAAGGAACCACCGGTCGTGGGAAATGATTACCGCACAACCACCGAAATTTTCTAATCCTTCTTCCAGTGCTCTCAAGGTGTTCACATCAATATCGTTGGTAGGCTCATCCAGCAGGAGCACGTTGGAGCTTTTCTTCAGTGTTATTGCAAGGTGTACCCGGTTTCGCTCACCCCCGGATAAAACCCCAACCTTCTTCTGCTGATCTGCTCCATTAAAATTGAATTTGGAGACATAAGCTCTAGAGTTGATTGGTCTGTTGCCAAGCAGAATGGTTTCATTTCCATCGGTGATGTTCTCCCAGACTGATTTTTCAGGATTCAGGTCATCATGATTCTGGTCTACATAACCAAGAGCTACCGTCGGACCAACTCTGAAAGAGCCCGCGTCCGGTTGATCCTGACCGGTAATTAAGCGGAATAAAGTTGTTTTTCCAGCACCGTTTGGACCGATGATTCCAACAATACCAGCAGGAGGTAAGGAGAAACTCAGGTTATCAAATAGAATTTTATCTCCAAAGGCTTTACTTACATTCTGAGCTTCAATTACCAAGTTACCCAACCTTGGTCCGGGTGGGATGAATAACTCCAGTTTGTCTTCGCGTTCCTTGGTATCTTCAGAAGCAAGTTTTTCATAATTGGATAAACGTGCCTTGGATTTGGCATGACGGGCCTTTGGAGCCATACGTACCCATTCCAATTCTCTTTCCAAAGTTTTCTGACGCTTACTTTCAGTTTTTTCCTCAGATTCTAAACGTTTGGATTTTTGTTCAAGCCAGGATGAATAATTCCCTTTCCATGGAATACCTTCTCCGCGGTCCAGTTCAAGGATCCAACCGGCTACATTATCAAGGAAATATCTATCGTGGGTGACTGCAATTACAGTTCCTTTATATTGTTTCAAATGCTGTTCTAACCAGTCTATACTCTCTGCATCGAGGTGGTTGGTAGGCTCATCCAATAACAAAACATCAGGCTCCTGAAGCAACAAGCGACATAATGCTACGCGCCTGCGTTCACCGCCTGACAATATGGCAATTTTGGTTTCAGGTTCCGGACAACGTAATGCATCCATTGCGCGCTCTAGCTTACTGTCTAGTTCCCATGCGCCACATGCATCAATCTGATCCTGTAATTCTCCCTGCCTCGCGAGTAGTTTATCCATCTCATCGGCATTCTCATAAACCTCGGGCAGACCGAATTTTTCATTGATTTCTTCATACTCTTTGAGGATGGCAGTGGTTGAGGCAACCCCCTCCTCCACCACTTCCCGTACTGTTTTTTCAGGGTCTAAAATGGGTTCCTGAGCTAGATAACCAACTGTATAGCCCGGAGCGAAGACAACTTCACCTTGGTAAGATTTGTCTAATCCTGCAATAATTTTTAGTACCGATGACTTACCGGAGCCATTCAATCCGATTACCCCGATCTTTGCTCCGTAAAAAAAAGATAAATAGATATTTTTGAGAACCTGCTTCTGTGGTGGGTAAATCTTATTTACCCCCGCCATAGAAAATATTATTTTTTCGTCTGACATTCGTTTGTTAATTGTGTCTCAAATATCGGATTTTAGTCAGAGAGATGTAAACTTTATTATGTCTTTCTATCGTAAAACCTTTTTAACCGAAATGGCGTAATTGTTGATAACTTGTTCCTATTGCATAAGTTTTATTAATCCATTTTATTAATAGCTTAGGGCGTTAAATCACACAGAAAAGGTATATTAATGGAAGCGAAATTTTCTCCACGCGTCAAAGACGTAATATCATATAGCAGAGAAGAAGCTCTGCGTCTTGGTCATGATTATATTGGCACAGAGCATTTATTGCTGGGACTTATCCGGGAAGGAGATGGTATGGCAATAAAAATTTTAAAAGGACTAGGGGTTGATACTGCACGCTTGCGCAAATCTGTGGAGGATTCTGTGAAAGGTACATCCAGTACAACTGTAAACCTTGGAAACATTCCATTGACAAAGCAGGCAGAGAAAGTATTGAAAATTACATACTTAGAAGCCAAAATATTTAAAAGCGATATCATTGGTACAGAACACTTGCTCTTATCTATTTTAAGGGATGAGGATAACATTGCCTCACAAATATTGCAACAGTATAATGTCAATTACGATACATTCAAGGCAGAAGTAGAGAATAATAAGGGAGGTTTCCGCGATGAAGCTCCGGGTTCACCAGCAGGTGATGATGAATTCAGAGAGGAAGAAAGTTTCAGTCAGCCTAAGAAAGTTTCTGATATTAAATCAAAAACTCCGGTTCTCGATAATTTTGGCCGGGATTTGACCCGTGCCGCCGAGGATGGTAAACTGGATCCTATTGTCGGTCGTGAAAAAGAAATTGAACGGGTATCGCAGATTTTATCGCGTCGTAAAAAGAATAACCCAATACTTATTGGTGAACCGGGTGTTGGTAAATCTGCCATTGCAGAAGGTCTTGCATTGCGAATAGTTCAACGCAAAGTATCACGTGTCTTATTTAACAAAAGAGTTGTTACACTGGATCTTGCTTCATTAGTTGCAGGTACAAAATATCGTGGTCAGTTCGAAGAACGGATGAAAGCGGTTATGAATGAACTGGAGAAATCTCCGGATGTCATACTGTTCATTGATGAGATCCATACGATTGTTGGAGCTGGTGGTGCTTCAGGTTCACTGGATGCCTCGAATATGTTTAAGCCAGCTTTAGCAAGAGGTGAAATTCAATGTATTGGTGCTACAAC
>CAMBFY010000038.1 GCA_945865415.1 Sphingobacterium thalpophilum | reverse complement strand
GCTCGCATTGACAAAGTGCAACACTCGCAATTACACTACCACTGTCTTTGCGAGGAGGTAAGACGAAGCAATCTTATGACATTTAGTAGTATTTAGAGATTGCTTCGCAACGCTCGCAATGACAAAGCGAAATAATCGTAAAGATATTTTAAACCGGTTCAAATGACAAAAAAATATCTTCTTTCATCTACTTTTCTGTTGTTTCTAGTGATGGATTCAGTACTGTTATCTGCTAGTTCATCATTTCAGACTGAGGAATTTAAACTTGGCGCATCTAAAACCAGGATGACACCTCCTCCTGGAAGTATTATTGGTGATTCTTATGGTATCAGGGTTTCTGAAGGGGTGCATGATGATCTTTTTATCAAAACCCTGGTTTTTGAACATGGAAGTGAAAGGGCTGCATTTATCACTTTGGATGTCATCAGTCTGCCTCATTCGCTGGTCATAAAGAGCAGGGAATTAGTTCATCAGCAAACAGGCATAGCAATAAACAATATTATTCTGAATGCCACTCATGCACATGC
The DNA here is from genome assembly GCA_945865415.1 of Sphingobacterium thalpophilum. GTDB lineage: Bacteria > Bacteroidota > Bacteroidia > Sphingobacteriales > Sphingobacteriaceae > Daejeonella > Daejeonella thalpophilum_A. The sequence continues at coordinate 16,150 of CAMBFY010000038.1, read as the reverse complement.
CGGCCCACAGATGAACCCTCTGTTTTGGGATGTTGTGGGAGGAACAGCAAAATTAAAGAGTCAGGAGTATACCCATAAACTGCCTGAATTAATTGCAGCAAGTGTAAAATTGGCTGTTTCTAAAATTCAGCCCGTTCGTGTTTCAGTTGGAAGTGTTCAGGAGCAATCAATAAGTTTCAACCGGCGCTATCTGATGAAAGATGGTACATTCAGAACTAATCCCGGAAAGTTGAACCCGGATGTTGTGAGGCCGGCCGGACCAATTGATCCGGAATTGTCTATTGTCTATTTCGAATCGCTGGATAAGAAGCCAGTAGCTATTTTGGTGAACTTTGCTTTGCATGTGGCTATTGTTGGCGGTAAGCAGTTCTCATCCGATTTCCCGGGTGTAATGTCTGAATTGATTGGGAAGGTAAAAGGGGAAGATGTTGTAACCGTTTTTACGAATGGAACTTCCGGAAATATCAATCATGTTGATGTTTCAAATCCTAATCAGTTGAGTGGATTTGATGAATCTCGACGCATTGGGACTGTTCTGGCTGGCCGGGTACTTTCTGCCCTGCCCTCCTTGCATTCAATCCAAATTAAGTCTTTGAAGGCTAGAATTCAAACGGTGCATTTACCGGTTTTTCGAAAGGTAGAACGAAGTGAAGCAGATTGGGCAAAGGGGGTTATTTCAAAATTTGGAAAGACGGATGGCCCCGGGTTTGCTGATGTAGTCAGTGCCTGGAGAATTCTTGACCTTGTAAAGTACCAGGGCGGACTGGAGGCAAGACATCAATCGACCACCACTGTTCCGCTTACAGAGGATGGTACAGCACTGGAGAGTGAAGTTTCTGTTATAGCATTCGGCGATCAAATGGCACTCGTTGGCTTTCCCGGAGATGCTTTTGTTGAACTTGGCCTCGGTATAAAACTAAACTCACCTTTTCGGTTTACAATCGTTAGTGAACAATCCGGAAATGGAACGATAAGCTATATGCCAAATAAAAAGGCCTTCCCTGAAGGCCAGTATGAAGTGAATAGTGTGCGATATAGCTCAGGTGGCGGGGAAACTTTGGTTGATTCTGCTATCGAAACTTTGATTTCAATATTCTATCCATATTAAATTAATTGCCTGGTGTTAAAATAGTAGATATGAGGATATTCGGTTTGCTTTTCACTTTTTTAGGATGTTTATGCCTGCTGGCATCCAAGCAGGTTTTTGCTGGATCATTAAAAATGGTTGAAAGTACTTCATCTATAATTAAACTTTCCAAAACTAAGAAACCGAATGTAATCATCTTTTTTTGCGATAACCTGGGCTACGGGGATATTGAGCCATTTGGTAGTAAAGTAAACAGAACACCTTATCTGAATCGGATGGTCAGTGAAGGCCGAAAATTCACGAGCTTTTATGTTACAGCCGGTGTATGTACTCCTTCCCGTGCATCAATTATGACAGGGTGCTACTCACAAAGAATTGGGATGCACCAGAATCCTCGTGACGGCAATGTTATTCGTCCAATTTCACCTTACGGACTTAATCCCAATGAAATTACAGTTGCTGAAGTGCTAAAGGACCAAGGTTATAAAACAGGCTTAATTGGCAAATGGCATTTAGGGGATCAAATTCCTTTTTTACCTCTGGCACAGGGCTTTGATTATTTTTTTGGTATTCCATACAGTGATGATATGACTCGTGATGTTGGTCAGAGATTAGGAGATCGTTACGATGGTTACCGATGGCCTGAACTTCCTTTAATGTTAAATAATAAAGTAATTGAAGCCGGTGTTGACAGGAATTTACTTACCAAGCGTTATACAGAAAAGGCACTGGAATTTATCAATCAGAATAAAGATTCCCCGTTTTTTCTTTATCTCCCACAGGCGATGCCCGGAAGTACAAAGACTCCTTTTTCGAGTGAAGCCTTTCGGGGGAAAAGCAAAGGTGGACTATGGGGAGATAGTGTTGAAGAATTGGATTGGTCAATCGGGCAGATTATGAATGAATTGGTCCGTTTGGGAATTGAACAAAACACCTTGCTGATATTTACATCCGACAACGGTGCACCGATGACTGAGGATAGTTCCAGTATTGAAATTGGAACAAATAAGCCATTGTTTGGCAGAGGATATACGACAGCAGAAGGTGCATTTCGGGTTCCTGCAATAATGTGGTGGCCGGGAACTATACCCGCTGGAACAGTGTGTACTGAATTTATGACCACTATGGATATTTTACCAAGCCTTGCCTCACTTTCTGGCGGCAAAACCCCAAATGACCGGATTATCGATGGTTATAATAATCTTTCATTGATTTTGGGCAAGAAGGGTGCTAAATCTCCATATAAAGTATTCTATTACTACAACGCAGATCAGTTACAAGCAGTAAAATCGGGGCCATGGAAATTATTTCTGCCATTAACGGATTTTGTTCAACATCCACATTTCAGAAAAGGAGAGGGAACAAAGCCGCTGTTATTCAATATTGAAAAAGATATTTCATCGGCAAGTAATTTGGCTGAAAAGTATCCGGAAATTGTTAGGCGATTAATGGTTTTAGCAGAAAAGGGACGTCAGGATTTGGGTGATACCAATCGTCCTGGTGCAAATCAAAGGCCACCAGGAAAAATTCATGACCCTGTTGCGGTCAATTACAATAATTAATAATAATTTAAATGAAAACAGAAAGTTTAAAATGTCATTCAGATATTCTCGAAATGTCTTGTAGTTCTGGCGATATCCAGGATTTAGTGTATAGGTTTAAAACTGAATTTTTTGCGAAAGTTTTTAAGTCCCGTTTTTCAGTGCTCTGTATACCTGTTTTGCTTTGCAGCAATTTCTTTTTCAATGTCCAAACTGGATTTGCACAGCCTTCCAAAATATTCAGAGCAGGTGCAGCAACCAGTAATATCACCCCTAAAATAGGCACTTCGATAAATGGTAACATGAAGGATGGTCTGATCAAACAAATTCATGATGAAACCTATGCCCGCGCAATAGTATTGGATGATGGGAAAACCAAATTGGCTATCCTCACAGTTGATCTTTGTATGATTTACAAGGAAGACTTAGATGCAGCAAAACAAAGAGTACAGGAAATAACCGAGATTCCTATTCAGAATATGATGATGTCGGCAACTCATACTCATTCCGGAGGAACGGCATGTTCTGTTTTCCAGAGTGATCCCGACAAGGATTATCTTAAATTCCTTAGGGAAAGAATTGCTGATGCGGTTGTAAGAGCAAACAATAATCTTGTGCCTGCACGAATTGGCTGGGCTGTAGGCAATGAACCAAGCCAAGTTTTTAATCGACGTTGGAAAATGAAACCAGGTAAGCCATTAATGAATCCCTTCGGTACAGAAGATCAGGTAAAGATGAATCCTGGTGTGGGTAACCCTGACCGACTAGAGCCTTCAGGACCAACAGATCCCGAATTGCCCATTATCTCTGTGCAAACATCGGAAGGTAGACCAATAGCCTTACTTGCAAATTACTCTTTGCATTATGTCGGAGGAACCGCCCCCGGTGAAATATCCGCCGATTATTTTGGAATGTTCGCAGAGCAAATGAAAAGTTTATTGGAATCTGATAATAAGAGCCTCCCCCCATTTGTGGCAATGCTATCTAATGGTACAAGTGGTAATATTAATAATATCAATTGGTTTGCAAATGAGGCTCCACCTGCTATGCCTGCTTATGCAAAAATGAGGCAGGTTGCCAATGTCATCGCTGCTGAAGCTTTCAAGACTTATCAAACAATCCGGTATCAGGATTGGATTTCTTTGAGTTCCTCCCAAACTGAGATTAATTTGGGGGTACGCCTACCAAATAAAGAAGAGATTGAAAGGGCAAAAGGAATTATTTCTAAGGCAAGTGGGCCGGTTATGAATACAGCGGAAGAAATTTATGCCCGTGAGACTATGCTCATTAAGGATTTTCCAAAGCAGGTACCCTTGATTATTCAGGCTTTTCGGATTGGAGATTTAGCAATAGCAGCGGCACCATGTGAAATATTTGTCGAAATTGGTTTGGATATTAAGACAAAAAGTCCTTTTGTAACAACTTTTACAACTTCCCTTGCCAATGGCTACAATGGTTATTTGCCAACTCCCGAGCATCATAAATTGGGAGGATATGAAACCTGGAGAGCTAGATCAAGCTATCTGGAAGTTAATGCTTCTACCAAAATTAGTAGTGTGCTTTTTGAGCTGCTGCAAAAATTAAAAAATGAGCAAGCCAAATAATGTATCAAAAACCAAGAGCCGGGAATTAAGACAAGAAATTATGAAAAGGAAAATATGAATAAGGAGCAAAGAACAATGAATTAAGACATTTCATGAGTATTTGGTGTATGAAATTGCGACTTTATCTCATATCTCCCATCTAATAAAATAGTATATTACATCTAAAGAATAATACCATATTAAAATAGCACTAGGAATTATATTTGATTGGCAGTTTTTTTCTTCATTATTTTATTTTAAATAACCATGAATAAATTTCACTTCATCCGATACCGGATTTCAGGATTGTTATTGATAGTTCTAGTAGTTGCTATTGCAGCCTTGCAGCCTGACCCACGCAGTGAGCGACTAAAAAAGGCATTGGCTAGTTTCCAGGTTGAACCTGGGATGCGTATTGACCTGATCGCTGCTGAACCACTGGTAGTTGATCCGGTGGCCCTTGCTTTTGATGAAAATCGACAGATGTATGTTGTGGAAGACAGAGGGTATCCTGATCCTGTTGAGGGTGGTTCTACAACAACGCTTGGTCGTGTAGCACTTTTAAAAGATACCAATGGGGATGGTGTTTATGATAAGAGAACTGAATTTGCCACCGGTTTAACCTATCCCAACGGACTGATGCCATGGAAGGGAGGGGTTTTCGTAACCTGTTCCCCGGATATTTATTATTTAAAAGATACTGATAATGACGGGATTGCAGATATCAGAAAAATAGTCCTTACTGGTTTTTTTGCAACTCAAACCGCACAGATCAGAATGAGTCATCCGACTATGGGTTTGGATGGCTGGATATATGTTACAGCCGGACTAAATGGGGGAAACGTGACTTCTCCCAATCACCCAAACCGTCCTGCGGTATCATTTAAGCAGACTGATGGGCGCTTTAATCCTGAAACTTTTGAATTTCAGGTTACAGGCGGCAAAAGTCAGTTTGGTTTGACATTCGATGCTTATGGACGCCGATTCGGTTGTTCAAACAGGCACCCAATTATGCATTCTGTAATGGAACCTTGGTTTCTTAACAGGAATGCTAATCTTCTTTTCAATGAAACCGTCAAAAATGTATCAAAGGTAGAAGCCGAAGCAACTGTTTACCCGGTGAGCAAATCGGTAACTACGGCAGATTTTATTCCAAAACTTATTGGTCGTTCTCATGCCGGGACTTTTACTGCAGCCAGCGGGTTGATGGTTTTTAATGGTACCGGACTTACACCTGCGCATCAGGGAAATATTTTTATTTGTGAATCAGCTCAGAATCTCATTCAAAGGCAAGTTGTGTATCCTGATGGGGTTTCTTTCAAATCAAAACCACCGTATCAAGGAAGAGAGTTTCTTTCCTCAACTGATGAATGGTTCCGTCCGGTATCTCTTCAACATGGCCCTGAAGGAGCCCTTTATCTTGCAGATATGCATCGAAAGGTAATTGATCACCCTACCTATGTCCCAGAAGAAGCGAGGCCAGGCTTAGATTGGGAAAGCGGTAAGACTGATGGGAGAATTTACCGTGTTGTCAGGAAGGATTTTATCCAAAAGAAGTATGATGCTTCTACTGGCTTAAGTTCTTCTTCAAAAACAACAGATTTGACAAAGTTTCTCGCTTCAGGGGAGGAGTGGGAGCGAAATACTGCTCACAGGCTGTTACTTGAACGCAATGATAAGTCATCAGTTCCTGCACTAAAGAAGATTGTTGTTGAATCTGGTTTTCCAGAAAGTCGCTCCCGGGCCGTTTGGCTTTTAAACTCACTGGGATCTCTCGATTTGATAACTTTAAAGAGGGCTTTAGCAGATAAAGTATCAGGAGTACGCGAACAGGCTGTATTATTAGCTGGTATTCATTCGAATGAATATCCAGAATTGGTTGCAGCACTTATTTCTGCATCAGAAGATGAAGCTATTCGTGTCCGATATAACAGTGCATTGGTTTTGGGATCAATTGAGGGACAACAAGTTGTTGCCGCATTGGCAAGAGTTGCTGCAAGAGACGGGTCAGACAAGTGGTTTCGTGCTGCGGTATTAAGCGGTATTGGAAAACGTATGCCTGAATTTTTATCATCCTTCAGAGCCCAGCAGCAAGCAGAGCCAATAGCTTTTGCTTCAGTAATGAAAGATCTTGGACGCTTATTTGGTAGTGGGGCTTCAACTGAAGCCTGCCGTGTGCTTTTACAGGAGGTATTGGCATCTAATGGTGATCCGGAATGGAGAATTTCTACAATACTTGGCTTAGCCGAAGGTGTTAGTGGCAGAGCAAAGGAGTTTGGAATATCGCCGAAAGGATTGTTATATACCATCCAAGGGAATAACAGCCCAGCATCTGAAACTAAGGCATTAGATAATTTTGTTGGCAAAGTGCTTGAGATAGCTGGCAACCCCGAAGAAAAGACAAGACAAAAAATATCCGCAATAGCATTACTTGCCTACACAGATTTTGAAAATAGTCAGCCTGTTCTTCAGAAATTTATAATTCCGAACACTCTACCAGAATTAACATTGGAGGCAATTACAGCATTTTCGCGGTTGGATAATCCTCGGGGAGCTGCCATCTTGCTTGAGAAAAGTGCATGGTCGGCTTACACTCCAAGAATAAAATCGGCTGTTGTGGCTGCTATGGTCTCTAAACCATTATATATCAATGAATTGTTTTTGGCTATTGAAAGAGGCTCTATAAGCGGTGCTGAATTGTCATCTGCAGATAGAATGCGACTTATTTCAGATAAAAATACTCAAATCAGTGATCGTGCAAAGATCCTGTTCAAGGAACTTGAGGGAGGCGATAGGATGAATGTTTATCAGGATTATCGAAAGGTACTCAATGCACAAGTTGATCCACAATTAGGGAAAGCGGTTTTCCAAAAGTCTTGCTCAGCTTGTCATACCTATCAAAACAGTGGTGGGAAAGTCGGACCGGATTTAACCGGCGTGAAAAATCAACCTGCTGATGCTTTATTACTTCACATACTAGTTCCAAATTATGAAGTATTACCGACATATCAATCTATATCCATTAGTACAAATGATGGTCGCTTATTTTCAGGCTGGTTGGTTTCAGAAAATGAGAATAGTTTAACTCTTCGTACAACTTTTGGTACAGATGAGTCAATATTGAGAAGAAATATTTCTTCTATTAATAATTCCGGACTTTCACTGATGCCTGATGGGCTGGAACAAGGTATTAATAAGGATGAAATGGCAAAATTGATCGCTTACCTCAAAGCTGGAGCATAAGGTATTGAATTGGGGTTCTTTTCTATGTTTTGGGATATAGGGATTAAGTATTGTCCGATAATTAGATTTTTTCTAATATGTAATATTATTAAATGTTGTTGGTTATAACGACCCAAAATGGGTCGCATGTTTATGGAATATATTCTTTGATGTGATTTTCGACCCTGAAGGTGGTCGTATGTGACAAATTCAATCACATGCGACCACCTTCGGGGTTGGTAGAAAATCGGTAAAATCCTTCCTATAAATATGTGACCACCTATCGGGGTCATGTAATCCTAATTTAAATGAGGGTTTGCTGTTAGAAATATTGTATAAACTTGATCAAAGGAAAGAAAAGAAAATTTTAACTGGATTTAGATTTTAGCCAGAAACAGAATGAAAAAACAAACTAATCATATATCAAGGCGTAAATTACTCATTGATGCCGCGCGAACCGGATTAGCTGCAGCACTTTTACCATTGTCGGGTTTTTCGAATGCTGAGCCCCAAAAAAGCGGACTGATTGTAGCGGAGAATAAAAAACCTGGCACTACAGACTGGCAACTTACTTTTATTAAGTCAGAACAGTATCGCTCTAAGCTTATTGAAGGTTATTGTTCAAAAACAAGTGTTCATTCAGGTGAGACGCTCGATATATTTTTAAACTCAGCTTCCCAAACCGATATCAGTATTGATATCTATAGAATGGGTTATTATGGCGGCAAGGGTGGCCGATTTGTTAAAAAATTGGGGCCATTCCCGGTGAGTCCACAAGTTGTACCACCAATTGCTGAAAATCGTTTACGTCAATGTGAATGGGAAATTGCAACGACTATCGAGATACCTCAGGACTGGCTTAGTGGCGTATATCTTGGAAAGTTATCCTGCTCTACCCATCGCTATCAGAGCTATATTATTTTTGTTGTTCGGGATAACCGGAAGGCAGACATCATGTTTCAAACCAGTGATAATACCTGGCAGGCTTATAACAAATGGCCTGATGCCTTCTCACTTTACGATAGTGACCCGCCACAACAATCACTTAACGGAAGGACCTGGGTTAGTTTTAACCGACCTTATTCAAAATATCCCCAGGTGGTAGATCAGCCTTTGTCTCAGGGATCAGGGGAGTTTTTGTTATGGGAGTATTCCTTATGTTTCTGGCTCGAACAGCAGGGATACGATGTTACCTATTGTTCTAATATAGATACACATACCGATCCAGTGGGTCTGAACAGGGTGAAGTGCTTTCTTTCTGTCGGCCATGACGAATACTGGACCCTTCAAATGTTTGAAAATGTTAAGAAGGCAGTCGAACAGGGTCTTAGTGCGGCATTTTTATCCGGAAATTCTTTGATGTGGGTTATTGATCTAAAACCAGAACTAGGTGTCGATACCACAACTCTAGATTCTGCTTCAGGACTGAGTAATGCAGGTGTTGGACGATTGCCTCTGAAGCCTGATGCATCAGGAGCTCCCTACCGGACAATTTATCGCATTGGCCGTTTTGGCGGTTTTTCTGAAGCCGAGAAGAAACTTGGAATCATGGGACCTTTTGCAAAGGATGACTGGCCAAACGAAAATACTTTAATTGGCGCCAGAACAGTTTATCCTTTCAATGGTTCTGCAGATTGGATTGTAAGTAAGCCCGATCACTGGATTTTTGAAGGAACGGGTATGCGTAAAGGGGATAAGATTCCCGGACTTGTGGGTTGGGAGCATCATGGCGATCCGGCTAAAATTCCAGGTTTGGAGGTTGTTGCTGAAGGGGCTACAACCAATGGGGCAGAACAGAAATCATATTACACCGCAACGGTATATCCGGGACCAAAAAGTAACTGGGTTTTTAATGCAGCAACAATCTACTGGTCATTCGGACTTGCTGTACCTCCAGGAGTAAATACTCCAAACTCACACTTTGGCCGTCCGCATGGAGTGGATGAAAGGGTACAGAAAATTACAGCTAATTTCTTAAAACGATGTGGGATTTAACCCTTCCAAAAGGTCATTAGATTGAATAATTTAAAGAATACAACAAAGACTATTTAATTTTTATTTAAAATCTTCCATGAATTATTTTTCATCAGCCTTAAAAAGTAAGTACAAAAGGGCCATAGCTTTAATAATAATTTCCAGTACTGTTTTGTTTTTTATTGGCAGTAAAGAAAAATCAGTTCCTGCAACAGAATTAGATGGTTTAAAAGTGCCGGAAGGATTTACCATAGAACGTGCAGTTGATCCTTCGATGCTTTCCTATCCGATGTTCGCATCTTTCGACGGACAAGGACGGCTTTTTGTTTTCGAGTCGGATGGTAGTTCACCTACCAACCAGGAAATGTTAAAAAAACCACCGTACCACATCCGTATGCTCGAGGATTCGGATGGCGATGGTATCTTTGACAAGAGCAAGATTTTTGCCGATTCCCTCACTTTTCCAAAGGGTGGAGTTTTCTACAAGGGTAGTCTTTATGTGAGTTCTTCTCCAGATTTGATTCGCCTTACAGATACAGACAATGATGGTGTAGCCGATAAGCGGGAGGTAATCCTTACTGGTTGGGTCCTGAATTCTAATGCCGCTTTACTTGGAGGGCCATTTATGGGTCCGGATGGATGGTTATACCTGACTGATGCGAGGCGCGGATTTAATATCACGACCAAAGAAGGTCAAAACATTAAAGGAGGTTCTGCACGGATTTGGAGATGCAGACCTGATGGTTCAGGATTGGAATCTATGGCTGGTGGTGGTTATGATAATGCCATTGAACTGGCATTTATGCCTTCCGGAGAAACGGTAGGTACGATGACCTATTTTGTGAATCCTGAAGGTGGAATGAGAGATGCCTTAATGCACTGGGTTGAAGGTGGGGTATTCCCAAAATCTGGACCTGTCATACAACAGGATAAATTCAAAATGACTGGAGATCTCATGCCTGTGATGACCAAAATGGCCAGGGTGGCTCCTTCTGGTTTAATGCGTTATCGGGGATTTGCTCTGGGTAAAGAATATAGCACCAATATTTTTAGTGCCGAATTTAATACCGGAAGAATCATGCGACATCAGGTTAGTGCTGAAGGCGCTTCATATAAAACTGTTGTTGTGCGTTTTGTAACATCAACGGTTCAAGATATTCATCTTACCGATGTGCTTGAGGATGCAGATGGAAGTATGCTGGTAATTAACACTGGAGGCTGGTTCATATTAGGATGCCCATTGTCTAGAGTGGCTAAGATGGATGTCAATGGAGGCATATACCGGATTAAAAGAAACGGATCAACAAAAATTGCTGATCCATGGGGAAAGAAACTGAATCTTAAATCCATGCCCGTTTCGACTTTGGCAGTTACTATCAATGACCCTCGTCTGGCAGTTCGCGACAATGTGATTCAAGGTCTGGTTGAAAAAGGTGAAGCTGCTGTTTTGCCAATTAAAAATACAGTGCTCCGTTCTGAAAATGAAGAAATTCGTGCTGCTGGCATTTTCGCTCTTTACCGGATCGGTACAGCCAATGCGATAAAAGAAGCGCGCTTAGGTTTGAATGATGCCAGCATGGTTGTGAGAACCTCTGCAGCCAGGGTTATGGGCCTTGCAAAAGATAAGGCATCCACTGATAAGCTGATGGAACTGGTGCAGAAAGACAAAGCTCCTGTTCGCAGGCAGGCAGCAACTGCTTTAGGACAGATTGGAGATCCGCGTGCTGTTGCAGCTCTTTTAAATTCGGCAGCAACAAATAAAGATCGTTTTGTAGACCATGCTATTATCTACTCATTGATTACGCTTAAGAGTACTGCCCCTTTGATCACCGCATTAAAAAGTCCTTCTGCAAGCATAAGAAAATCTGCACTTATTGCACTTGATCAAATGGATGGCTCGGTTTTAAACAAGGAGCATCTGGTTCCTTTTTTGAATAGCAGCGATCCTGAATCACGGAAAGCCGGAATTTGGGTTGCTTCACACCGTCCTGAATGGTCAGATATCGTGATCAACTTTCTTAAAGATCGGCTCGTTGTCTCCAATCTTTCGGAAAATGATATCACAGCAGTCCGTGATTTGATGATCACGTTCAGTGAAAACAAGCCTCTACAACAGTTCTTAAGCGAACAGCTTGGTGATCAGGTAACACCGGAAGCAAGGCAGGCTATATTGATTGACGTAATAACTCACTCTCCTGTGAAGGAGATGCCTGCCATTTGGGTACAACAATTGGGGAAATTGCTGGATAATGGAACTATTGAAATTAAATCGCAGATCCTTGGACTCATTGAATCTAGAGGAATCAAGGTTTTGAATGAACAATTGAAAATGATAGTTCAGAATCCAGGTACTTCACCCGACTTCAGACTGAAAGCACTCAGTTCAAAACTGCTATCTGAGCCCAATCTTACAGATTCGGATTTCCAGATGGTGCTCAGTTATTTAGATAGTAAAAATGAATCGCCAATAAGGCAATTGGCAGCCCGCTTACTTGCTAAGGCCAAATTAAATGATAATCAGCTTATTAACCTGGCTAAGAATCAGATTGCTAAAGTAGATGTGTTTCTGTTACCAAATCTGGTATCTGCTTTTGGAGCTGGAAAAAATGAGGCAGTTGGTACGGCAATCGTAGCAGCCTTGGGTAGTTCAGCGGATCGTTTAGACAATCTCTCAGAGCAGGATTTAAAATCATTACTCAATAAATATCCCCAATCGATAAAAACTTCTGCCGAACCTTTGATTGCAGCTTTAGTTGAGCGGAATGCCGCTCGTCTCACAGAACTTCATGCAGTGGAGGCCCGATTAACCAGAGGTGATGTTGCACAGGGAGCAAAAGTTTTTTTTGGTAAGGGAATCTGTTCTTCATGCCACGCAGTAGTCAATAAGGGTGGAAAATTCGGACCAGATTTGACAAATATTGGGCAAATCCGTTCAAGTCATGATATTCTTGAGGCTATTTTGTATCCCGGGGCAAGCTTTGCAAGGGAGTACGAGACAAGTAAGGTGATAACAAAATCAACGACCCATGTTGGTATCATTAAAGAACAATTTGGGGATGCTATCACAGTTGAAATCGGCCCGGGGATAATCATGCGTGTCCAGCGTGCTGAAATTACAGGAATTGAACCGATGAGTTTATCGATGATGCCACCAGGACTTGATAAACAATTAACAACAGAAGAATTGTCGGACCTGATGGCATATCTAAATTCGCTACCCGATGGATTGGGAACAATCAGAGCTAATAATTAAATCAAAATTAAATACATAAACAATGAAAAAAGTACTTCTTCTTTCAATTACCTTGATTTCCTCACTGATAATTATTGGGGGCTGTGGCACCCTAAAAACAAAATCTGTTCAGGTTAAAACTGACCAATCTAAGGCAATCAGCCTGTTTAATGGTAAAGACCTGACTGGCTGGTACACCTTTGTTAAAGGCCGCGGGACAGGAATTGATCCTAAACAGGTATTTACTGTCGGAGAGGGCTTGATAAAAATTTCTGGTGAGGAGTACGGTTGCATCACCACCAATGATGAATTCAGCGATTATAAACTGATTGTTGAATTCAAATGGGGACCCAGAACTTTTGCACCAAGAGTAGATAGGGCGAGGGACAACGGAATACTGCTGCACTCAACCGGTGAAGATGGTGGTTATTCAGGAACTTGGATGTATTCTATTGAATGTCAGATTATTGAGGGGGGTACTGGAGATTTTCTTGTAGTAGGAGATGGAACTGATAAATTCTCTTTGACAAGTAATGTCGCTCCTAAAAAACCGGGAGGAGGAAATGTCTATATGCCGGGTGGTCAGCCTTTGACAATCAATAAGGGCCGGATCGACTGGTTTGCAAGAGATCCAAACTGGAAAGATGTTCTAGGCTTCAGAGGGGAGAAAGATGTTGAAAAAGAAGTAGGCAAATGGAATAGAATTGAATGCATTGCTGATGGAGATAATCTGACTGTTTACCTGAATGGTGTATTGGTAAATCAGGCCTATCGCGTAAAACCTGCTAAAGGGAAGATTCAGATTCAGTCTGAAGGAGCAGAAATGTTTGTCAGAAAGGTTGAAGTTATTCCCTTAGCTGCGAAATAGTAGGATGCAGACTTACCTCTAGATTAGCAAATTAGAGAATGAGCAAATGAGCAAATGCGCCCTTGAATTCGCCAGTCCCCTATTAGGTACCATTAATGGATAGATCAGTTTTAATTTGCACTTAGTGAAGTTCATAAACCCGATTGGAGCGGATACCGGCCTGTGGTTAAGGCCTGTGTTGTATGAGCGAAAAGCGGGACTGCCTTTAAAAAATGCGCTTCAGTATATTTCAAAATGATGAAAACAAATTTAAATTTACAGAAAAGCAAGTAAAACCAGCTCGTTAAATAAAATTGTATCAAACTCAGATTAATTTAATTCTTCAGATGAATTGGCTGATATAATTCCTAAATTCAATTTATAAACTCAAAAATTAAAAAAAATGAATCTTTCAAATAAATTTAGGTCAATCATTTTGCTGGCATTACTTCTTCCGGTGCTGGTATCATTTAAGGAAGATCCAAAACAGTCGGAAACTAAGGCAGAAATGCTGCAAAAGGAGGGCTTTGTACCTCTATTTAATGGGAAAGACCTGAAGGGTTGGAAAGGCCTGGTCGGAGATCCGATCAAGCGGTCGAAAATGGATGCTAAAACCCTCGCAGAAGAGCAAAAGAAGGCTGATGCGGAAATGCGTGAGGGCTGGAAAGTGGTCAATGGAGAGTTACAGTTTACCGGACATGGAAATAACATCACTACTGCAAAGAAATATGGTGATTTTGAATTGATGGTCGACTGGAAGATCATCGATGACGGTAAGCAGGAAGGTGATGCAGGAATCTACCTTCGTGGTACTCCTCAGGTTCAGATCTGGGATAATGCTCGGGTGAAAGTAGGAGCTCAGGTTGGATCAGGGGGTCTATATAACAATAGGGAGAACGAAAGTAAACCCTTGAAAGTTGCTGATAAGAAGTTGGGTGAATGGAATACCTTCCATATCATAATGAAAGCCGATCGGGTTACTGTTTATCTCAATGATGTTTTGGTCACCGAAAATGTGATTCTTGAAAATTTTTGGGACAAAAACCTTCCAATTTTTACTGAGGAACAAATCGAGTTACAGGCACATGGTTCACCTGTTTATTACCGGAATATTTTAATCAAGGAATTGCCGCGTGTTAAGCCATTTCAGCTCAGTGCTCAGGAAAAGAAAGATGGTTTCAAGGTATTGTTTGATGGCTCTAATATGCATAGCTGGATAGGTAATACCAGAGATTATATTACCCAGGATGGTAATTTGGCTGTTATTCCGAAACCAGGTAAAAGTTCTCTGGGTAATAACTTGTTTTCCAGGGAGGAATTCAGTGATTTTATATTGCGTTTTGAGTTTCAGCTAACTCCGGGAGGAAATAATGGGTTAGGTATCAGATCTCCTATCACTGGAGATGCTGCTTATGAAGGTATGGAATTACAAATTCTTGATAATGAGGCTCCTGTATACAAGGATTTGAAAGTTTATCAGTATCACGGTTCTATTTATGGAACAATACCAGCGAAAAGAGGTTATCTGAAACCTGTGGGCGAATGGAACTATCAGGAGGTAATTGTTCAGGGACCAAAGATCAAAGTCATTTTAAACGGTACCACAATTCTTGATGCGGATATTACGGATGCCAGGAAGAATGGTGCAGCCGACGGACAGAAACATCCTGGCTTATTACGAGACAGTGGTCATATCGGTTTTCTTGGCCACGGCGACCCGCTGAAATTCAGAAATATCAGGATCAAAGATTTAAGCACTAAATAATTGGATTTACTTGATATGCTAAATGTGTAATGTTTTATTAAAGATGAGTAACAACTTTTAAACTTGGTTTCTCATATCTCACATCTCATATCTCACATCTCATATCTCACATCTCATATCTCACATCTCATTAACTATATGAAATTGAATTCAAACCGACGGGAATTTATCAGGAAAACAAGTATTGCCGGAATGGGAATGCTCATGTTGCCAGGAATGTTGCGCAAAGTTGCAGCCAGTGATCGTTTGCGAATCGCGCACATTGGCCTTGGTGGAATGGGCAATGCGCATATGAAGTGGTTTGCAGCAATTCCTGAAGTTGAAATAGTGGCCTTATGTGATGTGGATCAGCTTCATTTAGATTCCACTATGAAAACATTGGATGGGCTTCGACCCGGACATAAAGCGCAGGCTTACAAGGATTTCAGGCATATACTTGATCGTAAGGATATTGACGCAATAAGCTGTGCAACTCCGGATCACTGGCATAGTCAGATTGCAACATTGGCATTTAAGGCTGGTAAGGATGTGTACGGTGAAAAACCCCTTTCTTATGACGTTAAAGGAGGTGAAGAAATGCTCAAGAATTTAAAGCGTCACGATCGGATTTTTCAGCTAGGAACGCAGATCCATGCCGGCGATAATTATCATCGCGTGGTGGAACTTGTTCGCTCTGGAATTCTAGGTAAAATTCATACCGTTCGTTTATGGAAATCGGGTGTTCCACCCGATTTTGGTCCTGCAGCCTACCAGCCGGTTCCAAAGAATTTAGATTGGGATATGTGGCTTGGACCGGCTCCTGTATCTGAATATGATCCTCAACGCTGTCATTTTAATTGGCGTTATTTTTCTGACTACGGCCATGGTGTCTTCGGTGATTTCTGGTCGCACATAGCTGA